>NZ_RZTF01000006.1:0-3060 GCF_004023175.1 Mesorhizobium sp. M7A.F.Ca.MR.362.00.0.0 | reverse complement strand
ACCGAGACCAGAATTCATGTCCGCCAGATCAATTCCGAACTCGGCGTCGAGACGTGGGGCCGGCTGCGCGGCATGGCCGACGCCAGCGTCGAAACCACCCCGCAGAGCCTCTTCTTCACCGCCGGCGATTATGAGTTGCAAGGCGCCAATCTCAAGGCCTCGCCACCCCTGCGCTCACCGCATGATGTGGATGCGCTGCGCGCCGCGCTGAGCGCAGGACTGATCGACATCGTCGCCACCGACCACGCGCCGCACACCCCAGCCGAAAAGGCAGCGCCCTATGCGGCTTTCGCTGACATTCCAGGCGGCATGCCAGGACTGCAAACACTGTTGCAGACCATGCTGAAATTGGTCGATGAAGGCTTGATCGCGCTGCCCGATCTGGTGCGCCTGTGCGCCAGCAATCCGGCCGAGCGCTTCGGGCTTGGCCGGCGCAAGGGGAAGATCGCCACCGGCTACGATGCCGATATCCTCATCCTCGATCCGCGCCAGTCCAGCACCATCGCCAATGCCGATCAGGTGTCACGTGCGGGCTATACGCCATTCGATGGCTGGATCGTCGAAGCGCGGCTGACAAACGTCTTCCTGCGTGGTCGCGAGATCGTGCGCGAGGGAAAACCGATCGGCCCGAAAGTCGGACACATCGTCACCCGGGAAAGCTGAGGACCATATGCCCCTGCTCGCCAACAAGGCCGCCATCGTCACCGGAGGCAGTTCCGGCATCGGCCGCGCGATCGCGCTGAAATTCGCGGCCGAGGGCGCGAGCGTCGTCATCGCCGACACGGTCGAGCAGCCGATCGAAGGCGGTGAGAGTACGGTGGAGTTGATCCGCTCGAATGGCGGAGCTGCTGTTTACATCCGGACCGACATCTCTGACTGGAGCGCCGTCGATGCGACGGTCGATGCGACGGTCACGCAGTTTGGACGTCTCGACGTGATGGTCAACAACGCCGCGATCTACACCAGCACCAATCTGATCGACACCACGCCAGGACAATGGCAGCGCGTCATCGGCGTGAACCTGACCGGCTTCTTCTACTGCTCGAAACGGGCGGTGATGCAGATGCTCGGCCAGGCACCGGTCAACGACGTGCGCGGCCGCATCATCAACATTTCGTCCCAGCACGGCATGGTTGCCTGCCCCGGTGACTTTCCCTATTCGGTGAGCAAGGGGGGCATCGTGCAGATGACACGGCAGATCGCCGTCGACCACGCCGACGACCTGATCGTCTGCAACGCGATTGCGCCAGGCAAGATCGTCACCGGCAAGCCGGGTGTCGCCAACGATCCCGACGCGCTCGATTACTCGCGAAGGCGCACGCCATGGCCGCGGCTTGGACATCCGAGCGACGTGGCCGGAGCCGCCTTGTTTCTCGCCAGCGACATGGCAAGCTACGTTACAGGCATCAACCTGATGGTGGACGGCGGCTGGATGGCGGGCTGACCTAGTAAGACCTAAGGCCGAATGCCCGGAGACCGCGGGCAAGGGCTGCAGCAAGGGACGTTGGCCGACGAACAGGGCAAAACATTACGTGGGCACTTTTCGCCCCCAGAGTCGAGACACGCGCTCTGCAACGGTAGTAGTCGCAGTCGCAAACAGTTCTCCAGAAGCGATCTGGTCACGCGGTATCTTCCAAATCAGACCACTACTAGCGCTCCAGCTCTGACAATGGCGGCAGCACCACAGCCGGGTGACGCCCTTCGCGCAGCATCAGCCCGAGAGTGTAATCAACCGCCAGCTTCACGGCACCGAGCGCGGTCCCGTCATCCCCCAGGGAACTGACAGCGATGGGTGTTGACCATGCAAGCTCTGCTGCGACGCGTTCGACGTTTTCCGTCATCAGCGGGTTTCTGCCGACACCGCCGCCAAGCACGATCAGGCCGGGGTCGAGCATGCCGATGCAGCCGGCCGCCAGCCTGCCGATATCGGCGCCATGGCGCGCGACGGCCGCTACCGCCGGCGGCGAGCCCTCGAGCGCGCGTGCAAAAAGATCCTTGGCCGAGTCGGGCGGCACGCCTTCTCCTGCGGGCCAGTCGACACGGCAGCGCTCGATCAACGCCCGCGAGCCGAGATAATGTTCGAGCCCTTCACGATGGGGCGACTCGCTGGCCGACCATGGAAACGGCATGCGGCCGATTTCGCCGGCAGCACCGCCGGCGCCGCGAAACAAACGTCCCTCGGTGATGAAGCCGAGGCCGACCCGCACGCCAACCTGCAGGAAGGCGAAGGTCTGGTGGCCTTGCGCGGCGCCAAAATGCATCTCGCCGATGGCCGCGCAATTGACGTTGTTTTCCAGGATGATCGGCACTTTGATACTGCGCCGCAGCAGGCCAAGCACGGCGGACGGCCCGCCGGGCCGGTCAAAACGATTGTTGGAGACGATGCGCGGCACCGCCACCGCAATGGCGCGCAGCGCGCGAAAACTCTTGGCGACCCTGGCCATGGTGGCACGCGCCACCGACTCTACGACGGCGCCGACCGCGTCGGCATCGCCGGCTATCGCTTCCGGGATGGGTTCTTCGATCGATGCCAGCTTCTGCGCATCTATCGAATAGGCGACGGCGCGCACCTGGGCGGCGCCGACATCGATGCCGATTGCGTAGCCCGCACCCGGGCCGATGCCGTAGATCGTCGCCGTGCGGCCAATGGCGCCGCGCTCAATCCCACGCGAGGCAACGAGGCCGAGCGCACTCAACTCCGATACCGCCGCCGACATGGTCGGCTTCGATAGGTCGAGCATGGCGCCGAGCTTCGGCCGCGTCACCGGCCCGTGCGCGGCGAGCACGCGCAGCACGGCGCGGGCGCTGTCGGTCAGATTGGGGATTTCCGCAGCCGCCATCTCAGCCGTTCGACCTTTTGCCTTAAATCCTGTCTCTAGTCGGTGAAAGCGCAATCGCCGCCCCGACTCGAAAAGCCGCATCCCGTCCTCAATGCCCCATTGCCAGGCGGTTTGGCAATTTCCACGATCCGGACAGCGGCGTCAGACTTCGGTCGCCGACCACGGCTTCAGCTTGGTATCGGTCTGGCGGTAGCGGAACGTAATGTCGGTGAGGCCGGCC
>NZ_RZTF01000069.1:16033-21074 GCF_004023175.1 Mesorhizobium sp. M7A.F.Ca.MR.362.00.0.0 | reverse complement strand
ACCCTCCCCAGCCCCTTCCGCCCCCAGAGAGGACATGGACAATGACGAACCTCGAAGCAGCAGCCGAAGCCTTCGCTCAGAACGAGCAGCGCAAGTACGTCGAGAAGCGCGGCGGCGCGGTTCCGTGGCTTGCTGCCTTCAACGTCTATGTCTGGGCATACAACCGCTTCATCGCGAACCCAGAGCGCTTCGCCTGACCCCCGCAATCGCACCGAGAGGACATGGACAATGACCGGAAGCGCAGAGACCTCCAACACCTACGTCCGCAAGGTTGCATCCGGCGTCTACGAGTTCGGCCATTACGTCGAGCCGAAGAATTTCCGCAAGGGCGCGACCGTCTACACGCCGGCAGGAACCGCAAGTTCCGTTGCCGAGGCCGAGCGTCAGCGCTCGCTGCTCGCCGCCGACGAATGCCTGGATTGCCGAGCCGCTCGCGAAGAAGAGCAGCAGCGCGAAACAGAATTGGAGGAGCGCCGCCGTCTCGAAAACGAAGAGATGGACCGGCACTTTCACAAACACCCGCACGGCTGAACTCCCTTCCCTCCAGAAAAGTACAATGACGGAGACATGAGACAATGGCCGAGATCACAGAATTCGAGAAGATTGAAGAGATGCTAAATCGCTTGGTTGATGCGTCAGCAGTAGTTGCCCACGCGGAGGGGATTTACGCCGCTGGCGCTCGTCGTGAGCTAGATGAGGCGTTGGCAGCAGTTAAGGCTCGCATGCTGCTGCCCGTTGATAATCGGCGCTGGCTTGGTGGAACACCCAAGCCTTGCGAGAAGTACCCGGACCGCTATTGCAACTGTAGCTTTTACCCGGCTTGCCGTGATGAGCCGGGACCCACCGCAGGCGACCCCCCAACTACCAATGGAGGCACACGAAAATGAACGCGACCGATCAACGCTGCGACTACTGTAAGTCCAATATGTTTCAGGCTCCAAACCTCTGCGAGGATTGCCGAGAGAAGGGCCTTAATGAAGTTGGCCACTCTCTCATTCTGTGCGCCCCGGAGCCGATAGCGTACATCGTTGAAAGACTGGGCGGTCGTCGAAAGCGCACGGTGATGCTTGCCGAGAAATACGATCCGCGAAAGCTTAGCTTTTGGCTAAACCAAGAAGCAAAAGATGAACACCGTATCATCCCGCTGTATCGCAGGTTTCATCATGAATAAGCAAGAGATCATGTCGGCGCTCCAAGCTGAACTCAACCGCCAGTTCGACCTCGGTGTCATGACGACATTCGTCGATGCTGACGGGAGGGTGATGCTTGGCTATCCGATCAGCCACCCAGCGCCCCGACCTGTCATCGATGTGGAGACGTTGGCGGATGTGGTCTGCCTGTATAACGGCGGCACATATAGGACAGTATGTGAGGCTTTGTTACTACTAGCTGCGAGATGCCATCGCGAAAAGTGGGCTTTCGAAAATACCGAGGCATTCGACGTTCTCCACCGCATTGGTGACGATGCAAACAAAACAGTCATTGCTGCGAGAGGTCAAGCATGAACCGTTGCCACCTATGCTCTTCGCCTCGGGGAAATTTGTTCCGACGATTTCAGCATCGATGGCGCGATCAAGCGCGTCGAGGAAGAGCGCCGCATTCTGAAGCAGAACGACCGTCGTCTGACCACCCCTTCCCGCAACTAACGGAGAACAGACGAGATGGCCCGCACCGACGCAAACCTGGAAGCGAAGCGAAAGCAGGCGGTCGCGAAAATCAAAGAGATCGCCCCGCACGCGGAAGTTCTCATTGGCATGTTGGACGAAACCAAGATCGATCTGCTGCTGATTTCGCTGGCCGGCGCAACCATCGTTGCCGCCTGACCCCCATCTCTCAACTCCCTCAAGGAGACGAAATGCCATGAACGCCGAACGAATTCTCATGCTGGCAGATGTGATCGAAGGTTTGCCGCATGGTGCGGTGGAAGACCGCGCCAGCGAAGCTCCGCTTGAGAGCTTCAACATGGGCAAATGGCACTGCGGCACAGTGGGTTGCATCGCCGGCTGGGCGGCCCATGTTTTTGGCGGCCAGATGGTAGACCCAGCGTGGACCGGCCGCCTAGTTCTTGGCTTGGATTCGGACTTGGCAGACGATCTGTTCACGCCGCCATATGACTATGGAAAATACGACAAAATCACTCCGAAAGACGCGGCTAAGGTTCTACGAAACCTGGCTGAGACCGGCGAGGTCGATTGGTCACTCGCAGCCGCTTCGGTGCAATCATGAACGCTGCCGCTGCTATCTCCCGCCAGCCTCTCGCTGACAGCCATTCGATCAATCACACGTTCGAAGAGCTTGAGATTGAGCAGGACGGCCTGTTCTTCGGCTCCTTCTGGGGAACTGCCGAACTGGCGCTGAATGACCCGGCAAACGGTGATTTCTTCGTCAGGCACATCGTGCTTCGCGGCGACCGGTTCGTGTCGATGCCGTCAGCACTTCGCCCCGGTCGGAAGGCTCGTGTCCCTGGCTTCATGGCCCTCACCCGTCCTGCCAAGGACGATAGCACATTCCAGGCCCATTTGTTCCGCGCAATCGAGCTGGCGATTTACGCCGATGAGACAGCGCAGGCGGCTTGGGCAAACGAGATGGAGGCCGCGTGATGGCTCGTTTCTATGTGACTTACCGGATTTCTGGAGAGGCATTCCGAGAGATCGAAGCGGAAAGCCTCGAAGCCGCAAAGATGGTGGTCGATGCGGAGCTTATGGAAGACAGCTTCGAGATCGACCCAGACGAGAGCGAAGTTGAAGATGTTTCGGTTAGGGAATTACACCCTGTAACCCGTGACGGCAAGAAAACGTGGACGACATACCCTCGTCCAAATGACGTTCGCGGCCACGAGGATGCGTGATGGACATCCTAGAAGCAGCACGATTGCTCCGCTTCCAGACCGATTGGGAGAGGCGGTTCCACCACTACAATTTACTGCTCAACGCCGGACTGGAGCCGGAGGAAGCAGCACGGATTGCCGATCTAGCCGAGATCACCCCGGAAAGGATGGCAGCATGACGCTGATCTGGATCAAGCAAAATCCAGCTATCCCACCAGCCGAAGGTTGGTATCGCGTGATGCACGCTGGAGACAGCGAATACCTGGAGGGTCACCGAATATACGATTTCGATGACTACGAGGGTTGGGCCTACTGGACGCCGGCAAAGGAAGACGAAGTCGAAGACTTCGAAGGCGGGTGGAAAGGCTCATGGAAGTGCACCCATGACGAGGATGGCGATTTCATATTTGCCTACTGCGGGCCTGTAGAGTTCCCGTCATACCAGTCGGTGCAGTCATGACCCGGCATGATCTTTCCATCATCCCCGATGTGGTCGCTCGCTGGCAGGCCGATACCGACTTTCGCATTGCCAGGGAATGCCGCGCCCAAGCGCGCCGGCTGATCCGGGACAGGACGCCGGGATGGCGGTTTTCGCATCGCTTGGAGATGCGCCGGGCGCTTCGCTACTGGCAGCATTACAAAACAACCGTGAGGGCTTTCCAATGACCGAGAACACAAAGCTATGGGATTTGCTCGGGCGCACCGACCCGGCACATACAAAAGCGTTCACGCGCGGTGGCGGCTTCAAGGGAACCGCTATCAAGCCCATGTGGTCCTACCGCCGCATGACGGAAGAGTTCGGCCCCTGCGGCTTCGGCTGGGGCGTTGGCGAGCCGGTCTTCCAAGTCGTTCCCGGCAGCGATTCCGAAATGCTCGTCTATTGCACCGCCTCAGTCTGGTATCACCATGAGGACAAGGATTGCCGCGTCTATGGCGTCGGCGGCGATAAGGTCGTTAACAAGTTTTCGAGCGGGCTCAAGAGCGACGATGAGGCCTTCAAGAAGGCGTTCACCGATGCGGTGACTAATGCTCTGAAGATGATCGGCGTCGGCGCCGATGTCCACATGGGGATGTTTGACGACGACAAGTATGTGAACACCATGCGCGACGAATTCGCGGAAGCGCCGGCAGAAAAGCCCAAGCGCCAAGTCGGTGTCAACCCGCAAACTGGCATGGCTACAGCTCATGCGCTGAAAAAGGACACTGGCCCCGACAATTGGGCCGCGTTCCAGGCCGAGCTGCTGGAGGCTGAAACGGTCCCGATGCTGACCAAATTGGCGCTGGGCTGGTCCAACATCGCCGAGCGCGACAAGTGGCCGGCTCACTGGCGCGACCTCGCCAAGGAAGAAATCAACAAGCGCCGCAACATCCTTATCAACGGCATGCCCGACGACGACACTTTTCCCGGTGATCGCCCAACAACAAAGGGCAACGCCTACGCGGACAATTTCCAAGCCGGTTAACAGAGAAGCCGCCAGCGCGAATGCTGGCGGCGGAAGGGACACACCATGGCCTACGAGCAAAAAGACAACAGCGGAACCCTCTTCAAGAACGACAAGCGGGAAAAGGATTCTCACCCGCATGCGAAGGGAACCGCGCTCATCGATGGCGTTGAGTATTGGGTATCCGCGTGGACCAAGGAAGGCGCAAAGGGGCGCTTCCAAAGCCTCTCCTTTCAGAAGAAGGAGCAGCGCTGATGGCCAAGAAGCCTGATAAGCCCGTCTACAGCTTCATCCGCAAGGGCAACGTGCTGATGCCTGAGATGGGCTATGACCTACGCGCCCTCGACGGCGTTGCGAACGGGCAGCGCGTCCGCATCGAGGTCAAGGAGTGGCGGAACCTGGACCGCCTCCGCGCCTACTGGTCCTTGCTCCATGAGGCCGTCGCCTCAACGGGAATGTCGATCAGCGCTGAAAAGCTTCACGAGGTCATCAAGCTCGAAACTGGCCTGGTGGATCTCGTGCGCCTGCCGAACGGGATGACGGTCGCTATTCCATCATCCATCGCGCTCGACAAGATGGGCGAGCCTGAGTTCATCGCATTTTTCCAGAGCGCAGAAGAGTTCCTGGCCCGCGTCTATGGCTTCGCGAGCGAACGGGAGCAGGCGGCATGAAGCTCCTCAACCTCATACTCAGCTTCTTCGGCTACAAGGCGGTTGTATTCAGCACCAAGAGCCTGGAGCAGATCCGCGAAGACAAGCACGCTCAGTTAGCG
>NZ_RZTF01000069.1:13054-16023 GCF_004023175.1 Mesorhizobium sp. M7A.F.Ca.MR.362.00.0.0 | reverse complement strand
GTTAGCGCGTGAGCTCGGGCGACCGTGGGGTGCGCGCTGATGGCCCGCAAATCCTTCAACCGCAAAGATCGAGCTCGCATCTTCAATGCGTCCCTTGGCGTGTGCCATCTGTGCCAGGGCAAGATTGGCGTTGCCGAGGCGTGGGAGATCGAACACGTCATCCCCTATGCCCTAACGCATGACGATAGCGACGACAATCTGCGGCCAGCGCACGTCAAGTGCCATCGCATCAAGACCGACGCCGATGTGACCGCGATTGCCAAGGTCTACCGCATTGCAGCGAAGCACGATGGATCTTGGCCGAAGTCGCGTTCCAAGATGCCCTCCCGGCCGTTTTCGAAATCGAGAACCGCATGACCTCCGCCATCCCATATCTTGAGGAACCGAGAGCTATGAATGAAGCACCGAAGACAGATGGTGGCGCAGCCTTTGCAGCCATGGGTGTTGGCCCTGCCGGCGACATCTATCACGAACACGGCATGAGCCTTCGCGATTGGTTCGCAGGTCAGGCGCTGGACAGCGGCGTTTGCCGGACCAGCGTCCCTGAGTATGACCTAACCAAATATTTCGGCCCGGCCCGAACAGACATCAGCCGGACAGAAATCATCGCGGCCGAAGCTTACGCCATAGCCGACGCCATGCTTGCTCGCCGCGCTACCGGAGGCTCTCTGCCATGAACAGGGTAGACCGCGATTGGATTGATTGGACGGGTGGTGAGTGCCCCGTTCATGCTGGGCTTACGGTCGAGTACAAGATGAGGGACGGCGGCGAGTCGAAGTCGTTCGCCGATGACCTTGACTGGAGACACTTTCCAGATTCGCCGTCAATATGCGGTGGCGACATCGTAGCATACCGCGTGGTGAAGTCATGAGCACGCTTGACGAAACCGCGCTGCTGGCAGCCTTCAGGGTCAACCACCACCCTGATGCCGAACCGTCATCGGTCGAACTGAACAGTCTTCGCAAATCAGTCGTCGCCTATCTAGCCTCCCTCAGCACCCCTATAGCAGCGGGGAGCGGAGAGGCGATCACCAAAGCCGCGCGCGAGTTGCTGGCAGAATGTGACGCCCGCGACACTGACCCTGTCTTTGACGAGAGCGTGACGCGCGGTATTCGCCTTCTCTGCAATGCCGCTCCCTCCCCCGGTCGTATTGGGGAAGAGACGGAGGAAGCCCGCGAAGTCGCTTGGCTGGTTGAGCGCAAGGGGCTCGATGGGGCCGCACAACCACATTGGTATGCCGAGAATGAGGACGATAGTTGGCACTGGTGGACGCAAACCGCGACAGAGGCCAAACAGTTTGGCTCCAAAGCTGAAGCCGAGGGATTTCCCGCCTATCGGATGATCGCCAGCGACCCCACGATCAGCATTACCGAACACGTCTTCCTCCGCGCCTCTCTATCCAGGAAGACAGCCGGGGAGGCGGAGCCTGTGGCCTGGCGCGTTGTTACGAACAACACTGCATGGTCGTTCTACCGCACGCGCGAAGAGGCAGAGCAAGGCGCTTACAACCGATTGACCTACGTGAAGGGCTGCACAAAAGCGGCGGTTGAGCCTCTATACCTGCACGAAAATCTGGCGTCATAACTATAGTTATGTTACTGTTTTTCAAAGGAAAAAGCAATGGCTGACATGTTCGCTCTAAAGAGTTCTGCGGTCTTTTCCGAATGCGGCCTGTTTCGCCATCGGCTTGACCGCGAGGTACAGGCCACCGGATTGGTTATCCTGTACAGCGGTATCAACGGTTCGACCGCTGGCGTAAGCGAGGAGGACCAAACCACGATGAAGTGGCGCGGCTTCACCCTTCGCAACAACGGCCGAAAGTACATCGCCGTTAATCCGTTCGGCAAGACCGCGACCGACCCACGGGAACTCGCCAAGGTGGCTGATCCAGTCGGCCCGGACAACGCGCGGCATGTCGCCGAGGCTATTGCAGAAGCTGATATCCTTGTCCCGTGCTGGGGCAACAGCAGCAAGGTTCCGCCGCGCCTACGCCACCACTTGGACGCGATGCGCGACCTTTTCTTCGCATCCGGCAAGCCAGTCAAGGTGTTCGGCTTCACGAAGTCGGGCGATCCGAAGCACCCACTTATGCTTGGCTACGACACGCCGCTTGTCGATTGGTTCACTGCTGAAACCGACCATCTTCGGAGGTCCGCAGCATGACCCCCACATCCCCACCCGCTACCAAGGGCGTGACAGACGAAATGGCGCAACGTATTCTGGGTGCGCTGGAGGATTTCCGCGACAAGGAACCGGAAGAAAACGAGTCGTGGGAAAGCTGGCATTTCGCGGCGTTTGATTTGGCAGTCGCGAAGGTCAAGTCGATCCTCGCTTCCCTATCGCTTCCCCCTCCAGGGGAGGGAGAGGCGATCCGAGACCAGACAATATCGGATTGCGCGCTGGCTGTTTGGAAAGAACTAAGCGAAACGCCGGCCTATGCCGACGCAATGCATTTGGCAGAAAGAGCCGTCCGTGCGCTCCGCGTCTCCCCCGCAGCGCCAGAACTGGCGGTGAAGGACGGCTGGGTGCTGGTGCCGAAAGAGCCGACAGCGGAGATGATTGCGGCCGTAAATCGTGAGTTCGGTTTCAGCGATGGCGTGATGTCTTCGGCATGCTATGCCGCGCCGCGCATCTATCGCGCCATGCTCACCGCTTCTCCCCAGCAAGGAGAGAAGGCATGAAGCTGACAGAGGCGCAGCGGCAAGTTTTGGTCGCTATGGCGGATGGCCATACCATGGCCTTTTCGCGCGATGGTGACGACGCGTGGTTGATGCCGCGTCACGATACGGGGTTTCTGTCAGATGAGCAAACTATTGGCTTGCGCGAGGCGGGCTACATCAAAGAGGTCAAGCATCCCCGCTACGATGAAGGCGAGGAATGGGAATTCCACCAGACCGTCATCACCGAAGATGGCCGTCTCGCCCTCTCTTCCGTGAGGGAACCATGAAGCGCCACCCCATCATCTAAAG
>NZ_RZTF01000069.1:1337-13044 GCF_004023175.1 Mesorhizobium sp. M7A.F.Ca.MR.362.00.0.0 | reverse complement strand
CATCATCGAAAGCGTCATGGCTGATATCGAAGGCCTGGACTTTGCCGACGACGATAAGCGCCAGGACGCCGAGGATAGCATCATCTGCACCGTGCAGACGCTAATCGATCGGCTGGCGACAGCAGATGCCGAACGCGCCTCCACCCAGGCCGATATCCTTCGGCTGAAGGCTGCGCTGGCGCCGTTTTCGGCGATGGCTGCCGCATCCGACAAACTGGCAGTTGAAGGCCAACGCAGGTTGCAACCCAAGGAAAGCGCCGAACTGACCGACGCTGAAATTGCAAGCTTGGTCGTGCCGGATAACCAAGTGGTAATGACCGATGGCCGGATGGCGTTTGGCCACGATCAGCACCCGTCAAAGCCGGTCCGCGTAACCATGGGCGACCTACGCCGCGCCGCCCGTTCCCTTTCTCAAGAAGGGGAGGAAGGAGCTTGAGCGCGATAACCCATGACGAATTCATGTGCCTTGTGGCAGCGCTTGGCGAGCAAGGTCAGGATGACATCTCGTGGTCCGAAAACATCAAGCCGCCAGTCGACTCTGACGATTTCGCTTCGGAAGCCATTTTCGTCATCTGCAATTCGGGCATGAAGAACACCATTGCCGTCAAGATATTCGCCAAGGTCATGGCGGCCATACAGGGTGGAATAAGCGCGTTCGCGGTGTTTGGCCATCCTGGCAAGGCGAAAGCAATCGACGTGATCTGGCGCGACCGCGAGGCTCTTCTGGCTGGCTATAGCGCTGCGCCCAACAAGATCGAGTTCTGCGCCTCGCTGCCATGGATCGGCGGCATAACCAAATACCATCTCGCGAAGAACTTCGGCGCCGATGTTGCCAAGCCTGACGTGCATCTCCAGCGCCTCGCAGACCGTGAGGGAGTGACCGCACAGGAGCTTTGCGAACGGCTCGCTGGCACCACTGGGTACCGGACGGCAACCGTCGACGTGCTGCTCTGGCGGGCCTGCGCCAACGGCATTCTGGATTCGCGGACTGGGGTCTTCGCCGCCCCTCCCTCTATCGATGGGGAAGGGTAGATGCCGAGGGCGCTGACGGCATCGGTGGATATCGGGGACGACGAGCCTGTGACCCTTGCGGAAGCGTGCCGGTTGTTCTTCGGTGGCCGACTTTCGCCGTCAGCGTTGCGCACTGAGGCGGCAAAGGGCCGTCTGGTGATGACACAGATTGCCCGCAAGGATTTCGTTACCAGGCGAGCCATCGAGGAGATGAAGGAAAAATGCCGCGTGCCCGCAAGCCGCCCCGCCTCTGGCTCCGAACCGAAAAGGACGGAGACAGGCAGCGCTCAACATGGGTCATCCTCGACGGAGCAACTCATCACCGCACAGGATGCCTTGCGCATCAGGTTGCAGAAGCTGGGCAGGCCCTCAACGACTATCTCGCCAGCAAATACGAAGCGCCCAAGGGCGGCAGAGCTTCAGAAATAACGCTTGGCGCGGTTCTTACCGTCTACCTGGATGAGAAGTCGGCAGGGTCAGCAAGGCCCAAAGAGACGCAGCAGACCATCGGCCGGCTCAACGATTTCTTCGGCGCCAAGACCGTTTCAGAGGTCAAGGGCAAGCTTTGCCGGGAGTTCGAAATCCACCGCGGCACACGGTCGGGAGCCAGGCGAGACTTGGAAGTCATGCGCGCCGCCGTGCGCCACTATCACAAAGAATACGGACTGGACGTCCTGCCGGCCTTCACCCTGCCGGACAAGGGCACGCCACGCGAGGTCTACCTGACCCGATCGCAGGCGGCAGAACTGTTGTGGGCCGCGCTCGGCTGGGAGAAGGAAGGCACAGGCGACAACGCCTATTGGAAGCGCCGTCGCGATCAGAAGCGCGCTCACCTCGCCCGCCTGATCCTGATCGGCCTCTATACAGGCACGCGGCCTGGCGCGATCCTGTCCCTACAGTGGATCCGAAGCACGACCGGCGGATGGGCTGACCTCGATCGAGGCGTGATCTTCAGACGGGCAGAGGGCGAGCGCGTGGCGCACAACAAGCGCAAGCCGCCTGTGAAGATTGCCCGCCGGCTGATCGCGCACCTGAAGCGCTGGCGGCGACTGGACGGGTGGAGCGAAGAGAAGGTCGGGCTGCGCTACATCGTCAACTATCTCGGGAGCCAGGTCACGAAGCCCAACAAGGCCTTCAGGAGCGCCATAGCGGCCGCTCAGCTGCCGTCGACCGTCACGCCGCACGTCTTGCGCCACACGCGCGGTACGTGGCTCGCACAGGCCAATGTGCCGCCCAACGAGGCTGCTGCTTCGCTCGGCTTGACGGCGGAGGAGTACGAGCGCACCTATCTGCACAACGATCCTGACTTTCAGAAATCGGCCGCCGATGCCTACTGAGGTGAACTGATGCCAAGAACCAGAAAGCCGCCTCGCCTATTCCTGCGCAACGAAGATGGCCGCAAAGGATGGGTGATCCTTGACTATGGGCGAAGCATCAGGACGGGCTTCAGCGAAGACGACGCCGACAAGGCTCGGGAGCGGCTAGAGCAATACCGTGACGGCACGTTCATTGCGCCGCGAACAGACAACGCTATCATCTACTATGTGACATGCCCGCATTCAAACGACTACCCGGTGAAGATCGGGTATACCGCCCTTTCCATGAGCCAGAGGCTGCGACAATTCCAGCAAGGAAACCCCAACGTGCTAGTCTGCCTGGCTACCGAGTTCGGAACTTTGGGAGTCGAACGGGAACGCCATAAACGGTGGAGGCACCTCCATATTAGGAGTGAATGGTTTCGGCGAGACCCCGCGCTTATGGACTTTATTCAGTCGCTGCACAGTGTCAGGGTCTACACGTGAACAAAGGTAGTTTCGCAATTTTTCCGCAACGTTTCGCGGAACATGGGCGGAACAGAGATAGACCAGCTTGAATGAGTTTCGTTGAATCTGTTGAGCTTTCTGGGAGCCTACGCCGTTCGGGACGAGGGGGTCGCAGGTTCAAATCCTGCCACTCCGACCAGAAAAAACAAAGAGTTAGCGCATCCCGACTTCGGCGCTCCACCTGCCCCTCAAGCGAGACTGCTCGCGTCCCCCGTCAGTCGGATGGGCGAATTTCTATTCGCCGTGCCTCTGTGACTCGGCCGACAGCGATGCCTGTTGCACTGGACAGTAACCGGACGGTCCAACCGGCCGCCTGATGCTTTCATGCGTGCGCTCGCGGACAGATTCTGGAAAGATCCTGACGGATACGCGCGTTTCCGCTCAGCGGAGGCCAAAAAAGCTCAAGATCGCTATCACGATGACTACAGCTCCAACGAGCCAAATGATGTTGTTCATGATCTCTCTCCTGTTGCCTGGGGAAGCCCGCGCCTCTGGCGGAGAACGCGGGCCGACCAGCCTTTGCCGACTGATCTGCAGCAGACACCAAATCGTGATCCCGGCTGCGAGAAATAAACCATCAGGCACGCCTAATGTTCCGTCGTGCGTCCCATGATCATAGGCGCCGGCATCATCACCACGACAGCACTGTCGTGACAGGTTTCGTCCTAACCCATCGGCACCATCCCGTGGTGATCGAACGACGGGTACCGACGCAGGGATCCGGCCCCGATTCTTGATGGGAGTCGGGTCTTAATGGGAGTGGGGCCACGAGAGGCCTTTGGCACGCATCCCAATCATGCCCGCAACCAGACTTAAGTCCAGCCCCTGCCCGACCGAAGTCCAGGTTGGAAACGCTTGCCCTTGCCCCAAATTCGGGTGGTGGGCGAAAAACGATCAATGAAAAACTAAAGAGCAGCAGCATGTCGAACCGTGAGACCAAGAAATCCCATGCCCTGGGCATGCGCATGACAGAGATCAAAGCCAGGATGCAGGAAGCCCAGATTACCGAAGACGAGATGAAGACCTTCCAGAAGGTCGCGGCCATCATGGAGGGCGACGAGGGCCGAATCGAGATTGACGACCTGATTGCCGCGTCATTCCTCACCGACACGACGCTGAACAGCCAGAAGCGTTAAGCGACCATGCCGACGATTAGCAGACTTTTTGATTCCCCCGCCGATGCGGCGCGGGTCGCCAGCGACTTGGTGGCGGCCGGAATTCCTCGCGTACAGATCGCCATCATCGGGCCTTACAATAACGAGGCGGGATCTCTTAGGGTTTCCGCTTTGGGATCGTTACTTGGCGCTGCCGCCGGCGTGTTGGCCTGCCTGAGCGCCGTTGCGGCCTATGGCACCAATCCTCTTGCTGCGAGCGTGCTGCCAACAGCGGTGGCGGGCGCGGTCTGTGGCAGCGTTGCCGGCGGTCTGTTTGGAACATTCGCCATGGCCGCCATGAAGGCGGATGATCAAGACGTTGCCGAGGGGGTGGTTCTGGTGATGGCGCATGTCGATGAAAATGACGCCGACATCGCTCAGGCAGTGCTCGGCGGTTGCCCCCCGTCGACGTTCGTGGCTGAAGCAGCGTAGGAAAGGCCCGCCCGACGTCGCCGGGACGGGCTCTCTGCGTTCACCAGTGATTGAACCCAACACGCGCCAGATAGCAATTCGAGTGGCAGAGAATGTTCCTGCGCCGGACGCAAAGGCTGGCCGGTGGCAGGTTTCTTCGCGGGCCGCATATTTTGACGAAAAGGTCCGTCGGCTTTAGGGTCGATGGACCTGATGGAGTCAGCGAAAACGGCGGGCCGAGTGCGACATGAATTTGAATTCAACCACAGCCCCGCCCTTGATTCTTGTGATGACGCTGGTTCTCTTCGCTGGCTGTTCATCGCTCGGCAGAACCGTCGATGCAGCGAAATACGATTCGATGACGTGCACCGACCTCAACAGGGCGATGGGAGACGTCGCCCGTGACATCTCGCAAACGGCAATCACGCGCGGCAAGGTGGCCAACACCAATGTTCCACGCTGGCTGCTCGGCGGCTCACGCGTGAAGACGGCGGTAGCCAACCGTGAAACAGCCAGGATCGACCGGCTTAAGCAGCAACAGGATGCCATTGCCGCTGTGCGAGCACGCAAGTGCCCCAGGTCCGCGAATTGAGCGGACAGCCAATGCCTCGGTGCGGAGCCCGGTTCAGGCGCTCAGGCGAAATCGCGTCACGTCGATCGCCGCGGCCATCAGCGTCTGTGTGTAGGCGTGCCGCGGATCGCTGAAGATCGCCTCAGTCGGCCCTTCCTCGACGATCTTGCCCTGTTTCATGACGATGATGTAGTCGGCCATGGCGCGCACGACCGACAGATCGTGGCTGATGAAGAGATAGGACAATTCGTGGTCCGCCTGCAGCTTGCGCAGCAGTTCGACGATCTGTTTCTGCACAGAGCGATCGAGCGCTGAGGTCGGCTCATCCAATACCACCAGCCTGGGCTTCAGGATCATGGCGCGAGCAATGGCGATGCGCTGCCGCTGGCCGCCGGAGAATTCGTGCGGGTAGCGATTGCGTGCGTTGGGGTCGAGGCCGACCTCGCGCAAGGCGTCGACCGCGCGTTGATCACGCTGCTTGCCCGAAAGATCAGGCTCATGCACCAGAAGTCCTTCGGTGATGACCTGGCCGACGGTCATGCGCGGCGACAGCGAGCCGAACGGGTCCTGGAAGACGAGCTGCATCTGGCGCCGCAGCGGCCGCATCGCCTGCCTGTCGGCTTGGGAAATGTCGCGATCGCCGAAACGGATAAGCCCGTCGCTCGGCAACAGCCGCAGCAAGGCGCGGCCGAGCGTCGACTTGCCCGAGCCGGATTCACCAACGATGCCGATGGTCTGGTTTCGCTGCAGCCGGATCGAGATGTGATCGACGGCACGCAGCATCAGCGGTTCACCAGCAAGAAACCCGCCGCCAATCCTGAACGTCACTTCGACATTTCTGCCTTCGAGCAGCACCGGAGCATTGGCGGGCGGCGGCGCCTTGCTGCCGGCCGGCTCGGCCGCCAGCAGCATTTTCGTGTAGGCATGCTGGGGATTGACGAAGATGGCCTCCGCCTCCCCCTCCTCGACAACCTCGCCCTGGCGCATGACATAGACCCGGTCGGCAAAGCGGCGGACGATGCCAAGATCGTGGGTGATGAAGACGATCGCCATGCCGAGCTTGCGCTGCAATTCGGCCAGAAGCATCAGGATCTGCGCCTGGATGGTCACGTCGAGCGCCGTCGTCGGCTCGTCGGCGATCAATATGTCAGGGTCGTTGGCGAGCGCCATCGCGATCATCACACGCTGGCGCTGGCCACCGGACATTTCATGCGGATAGGATTTCATCCGCCGCTCGGGATCGGGAATATGCACCAGCCGCAGCAGCTTGAGCGCCTCTTCCCGCGCCTCGGCGGCATTCAGGCCCCGGTGCCGGCGGATCGGCTCGATCAACTGGTTGCCGATCGAATAGAGCGGATCGAGCGAAGTCATCGGCTCCTGAAAGATCATGCTGATCTTGCGGCCACGAACCTGGTTGAGCTCGGATTTGCTGAGCGTCAGAAGATTGCGGCCGCGATAATCGACGCTGCCTGTCGCTTCGCCATTCGATGCCAGCAGGCTCATCGCCGCCATCATCGTCTGGCTTTTGCCGGACCCGGATTCGCCAACCACGGCAACGGTCTCGCCCGCATTGACGTGGATGCTGATGCCCTTCACCGCCTCGACTGCGCCGTCGAGCGTACGGAAGCGGACACGCAGATCCTTGACGCTGAGGATCGTTTCGGAAGCAGCCATCTTAGCGATCCCCATCTTTATCGATCTCTCGGGTCCAGTGCGTCGCGCAGGCCGTCGCCGACGAAGTTAAGCGCGAACAGCGTCGAGACGAGGAAGAAGGCGGGAAACAGGAGCAGCCAGTTGGCGGTGCCGATGTTCTTGGCGCCGACCGAGATCAGCACGCCCCAGCTGGTCATCGGCTCCTGCACGCCGAGGCCGAGAAACGACAGGAAGCTTTCCAGGATGATGACCTGAGGCACCAGCAGCGTCATGTAGATCACCACCGGGCCGAGCAGGTTGGGGATGACGTGGCGCAGCAGGATACCGCGCTGGCCGACACCCATGGCTTCCGCCGCCTGAACATATTCCTGCCGGCGGATCGACAGCGCCTGGCCGCGCACGATGCGCGCCATGTCGAGCCACAGCACGGCGCCGACCGCCAGGAACATCAGCACAAAGTTGCGGCCGAAAAACACTACCAGCATGATGACGAAGAAGATGAAGGGCAAGGAATAGAGCACGTCGACGATGCGCATCATCACCTCGTCGACCTTGCCGCCGGCAAAGCCGGCAGCGGCCCCGTAGACCACGCCGATGACCACCGCCACGACACCCGCGAGCAGGCCGATGGCCAGCGATATGCGCCCGGCCATCAGCGTGCGCGACAACAGGTCCCGGCCGGTGTTGTCGGTGCCGAACACGAAATATTGCTGCTTGATCGAGGCGCTCATCGTCACTTCGAGACCGTCGGGCGACTTGCTCTCGATCTTGGTGTCGTCAAAGGCATCGGAACGGTCGAGATAGCGGATGTTGCGATCGTCGATCGGCCTGGTCGACTTGACTGTGACGAAGACCTGGTTGCCCTCCTGCCGCCACTCCTTGATGTCGACCCGCATGCGCTTGATCGCTTCGGTGAGCGCCGTCTCGATCATGTCGGCCTTCGGATAGGCTGACAGGCTTGGCGGCATGCGCACATAGTCGGCATAGATGGTTGTGTATTGATGCGGCACGAACCACGGCCCGAACACGCTGACGACACCGATCAGGGCAAGGTAGTACAGGCTGAACATGGCGGCGCGATTGGCCTTGAGCCGCGCCCAGGCGTCCCCCCAGAGCGAACGGCCGATGACGGTGGGGGCTGTGGCTGCGATGTCAGTCATAGCGCACCCTCGGATCGACGACCGCGTACATGACGTCGACGATCAGGTTGAAGACAATGGTAAAGATGGCGATCACCACCACCGTTCCCATCACCAGCGTGTAGTCACGATTGAGCGCGGCATCGACGAAATAGCGGCCGACGCCTGGAATGGAGAAGATCGTCTCGACAATGACCGAGCCGGTCAGCAATGCCGCCGCCGCCGGACCGGTGAAGGAGACGATCGGCAGGATGGCACCGCGCAGCGCGTGCTTGACCACCACCGACCAATCGGACAGGCCGAGCGCGCGCGCCGTGCGGATGTGGTGGGACCGCAAGGATTCGATCATCGAGCCACGCATCAGCCGGGCGACGATGGCGATCTGCGGCAGAGCGAGCGTCAACACCGGACCGACCTTGTTGATGAAAGCGCCATCGCCCCACCCACCGATCGGCAGCAGCCTCCAGGTCAGCCCGAACAGGAGTTGGATCACCGGCGCGATGACGAAGGTTGGGATGGTGCTGCCGGCCGTCGCCAGCGCGATCACCGTATAGTCGCCAAGCTTGTTCTGGTTAAGCGCCGCAATGGTGCCGAGCACACAACCGAGCAGCAGCGCCAGGACGAGCGCCGAGGCACCGAGCTGAACCGATATAGGCAGGCCCTTGGCGAAGAGTTCGGTGACGGTGAAGTCCGGCATGTTGTAGCTCGGGCCGAAATTGCCGCGCAGCAGATTGCCGAGATAATGGACGAATTGCAGCCAGAGCGGATCGTTGAGGCCGAACTGGGCTTCGAGATTGGCCCTGATCTCGGGGCTCAGCCCCCGCTCCTGGTTGAATGGGCCGCCCGGCGCGACGCGCATCAGGAAAAACGCCATGGTCACGATGACGAACAGCGTCGGGATGGCGGTCAGAAGCCGCCGTAATACGTATCGCAGCATCGGTGCCCCGCTTGATCCAGAGCAACGCGCGTCCAGTTGGACGGTTGCGCCCTAGCCTTCAAATCTTCGCACCGACATGCCGAAAATCGATTCCGGTTCCCGGGCCGATGCGATGGCAAACCAGCACCGCCGCGCGTCTCGTTGCGCGGCGGCCCGGCTAAGGATCAGTCCTTGCTGATGAAGCGGGACGGATGGATGTCCATCACATTGTCGTCGAAGCCATGCAGCTTCGAGGAAACGATGTCGTGGAAGCTGTAGTAGAGAAGCGGAATGTTACCGACGTCATCGACAAGGATGCGCTCGGCCTCAGTGAGGTCCTTCATGCGCTCTTCCGGTTTGCCGCCGGCAGCCGCAGCCTTGTCCATGGCCGCTTCATATGCCGGGCTGACATAGCTCGAATAATTGTTGCCGCTGGCCTTGCGGGTGATGCCGAGGAAGGTCTCCGGATCCTTGTAGTCGGCGATCCAGGCGGCACGCGCCACGTCGTAGTCGCCCTTCTGCTCGAGGAAGGAGTAGTGGGTCTTGGTGTCGGTGTTGACCAGCGAGACGTCGATGCCGAGCGGCTTCAACTGTTCCTGGATGGCGACGGCCGTGTTCTTGTGGTTTTCCGAAGTGTTGTAGCGGATCTCCATCTTCAATGGATGCTCGGGCGTATAGCCGAGTTTCTCGAGGGTCTTCTTGGCAGCGTCCTCGCGGTCGATCTGCGACATGTCGGCGTATTTGGCCATTGCCGGCGTGTAGCCCGCGATGCCCGGAGGCACCATCGAATAGCCAGGCAGCATCGAGTTCTGCCAGACCTTCTCAGCGAGGAAGTCGCGGTCGATCGCCATCGAGATGGCGTTGCGCAGTTCGACATTGTCCCACGGCGCCTTGTCGGTCTTGATCGCATAATAATAGGTGCCGAGATAAGGTCCGACGCGGATCTGGTCGCCGAACTTGGTCTTGAGATCCGCGAGCTGTTCAGTCGGCAGGTCGCCGTAGCTGTCGAGTTCGCCGGCCTCGAAGCGCTTCATCGCCGATGAGCGGTCTTCGGTCGGGATATAGTTGACGACGTCCATCTTGACGGTCGCGGCGTCCCAGAATTTCGGATTCTTGACCAGCTTCATGTGGTCGTTGGGTATCCACTCGGCCAGCGTATAGGCGCCGTTCGAAACGAGATTACCCGCCTTGATCCAGTCGGCGCCGAGCTTGTCGATCGAAGCCTTGTTGACCGGATAGGCGGCCTGGTGGGTCAGCATCTCCAGGAAGTAAGGCGTCGGCGCCTTCAGCGTGACTTCGAGGGTATTTGCGTCAATCGCTTTGACACCCATATCCTCCGGCTTGCCCTTCTTGGTGTTGACGTCCTCCGCACCCTTCACCGGGTACAGCATCGAGGCGTATTCGGCAGCGGTGGCCGGGTCTTCCAGCCGACGAAACGAATAGACGAAGTCGTCCGCCGTCACCGGGCTGCCATCCGACCAGAGGCCATCCTTGCGCAGCTTGAAGGTGTAGACAGTGCCGTCGTCGGACACTGTCCAGCTTTCGGCCGCGCCCGGAATGAGGTTCGTCTTCTGGTCATGCATGACCAGGCCCTGGAACAGGTCGCGTATGATATCGGCTTCGTAGACTGTCGAGGTCTTGTGCGGATCGACCGTCTCCGCTTCGGCGGCGCTACCTCTGTTATAGACGGTCTCGGCGAAAGCCGGCGTGTAGAACGTGCCGGCGGCCAGCGCCATGGTCGTGGCGAGCACCGTCGCCTTCAGCATGTTTTTCAGCATGAAGTTCTCCCTGTCGGCGCTGCCGTTGGCGCGCCTATTAAGTGTTGACGCCCTGGAGCCGATATCTGACCCCTTTGAGCGCGCCGCTGGTTCCCGTCCTGCGGCTCGTGCCCCAGACACTAACGCGGAGAATTTTTATTTCAACAGACTCTCTGGGTCACCCAAAGTAAGGCGGACGAAAGCTATGGCGTGGCCGCTGAAACACCAGCCGAAACCAGAAGCTTGACTTGGTTTCTTCACCTCGACGCCATTTTTCACCGCGAATCGGAGCCATGCCAGTGTGCCGGAATGTCTTAATGCGTTCTTAAGCAACCTGGGGTTACATTATGAGTACCTTCTATATGGTTCGAACTTTCAGACGCGTGGCGGCTATGAGTAACAGAGCAAGTAAATTGCCCAAAATCCGTCAATTAATGCGGAAATTTCAAGAAGAACACGGCACTTCTGCGGTCGAATTTGCCTTGCTTTCACCGATTTTCATTCTTCTTCTACTCGGAATGGTTGCATATGGTATATACTTCGGCGCCGCCAACTCGATCCAACAGATCGCAGCGGATGCCGCCCGTACGGCAATTGCCGGGTTGAACCAGACCGAACGCCAGACGCTCGTAGCCAGCTTCGTCACCAACAATGCCGGCGGATATCCCTTCGTGGATGTCAGCAAGTTGACCTACCAGGCCAACGACAGCACGGCTGATGGAAGCCAGTTCGTGGTTTCCATCCAGTACGACGCCCGCAACCTGCCGATCTGGAACCTTTTCCCGGGCATAGCCATGCCCGGGACCACGATCAAGCGCCAGTCAACGATCAGGGTCGGGGGCATTTGAATGCTGCTGCATGCGTGCAATGGGATCGGTCGGCTTGCCCGGTTGATGCTGAGTGACAGGAAAGCGAACTTCACCGTCATGGCGGCATTGAGCGCGCCGGTGGCGCTGGCGCTGGCCGCGGTGGCGATCGACGAAGCCTCGATCTACACCGAGCGCCGCGAAGCCCAGGCAATGGTGGACCTGGCGGCGATCACCGCCGCCTCGAACATGACCAAAGTCAACACAGCGGTTGTCACCACACTGACCGACAACGGCATGCCAGGGGTTGTCGTTCAAAGCTCAGGACAGACGATCGAGCCGGCGGCCGGCAAAACCGTCGTGACGGTCACGCCCGGGCGATATGTGGCATCCGGCGCCAATGTGGGCCAGCGTTTCCAGGCCAGCGTAACACCCTACAATGCCGTCCGTGTCACCCTGAAGAAGA
>NZ_RZTF01000069.1:310-1327 GCF_004023175.1 Mesorhizobium sp. M7A.F.Ca.MR.362.00.0.0 | reverse complement strand
GATCCCGGCCCGCTATTTCGCGAGTTCGCTGATCCCCACTCCCGTCATCGGCACCCAAGCCATCGCCAGCATGACGCCGCAGGCGACGTTCTCGGTCGGATCGAGGCTCGCCAGCCTCGATGGCGGTATCCTCAACGCGCTTCTCGGCGGACTTCTCGGCAGCAACATCTCGCTCAGCGTCATGGACTACAACGCGCTGCTCTCCGCGGATGTGAGCGTGCTCTCCTTCGTCGACGGCCTTGCCACACAGTTGAACCTGACCGGCGTGTCGTATTCGGATGTGCTGGCATCGAAGGCGACCGTCGGCCAGATCGCCACGGCCATGGCCAATGTGCCGGGGCTTGGCAACACGGCCAAGGTCGCCCTGCAGACGATCGCGTCCAAGTCGACCGGTACGGTCCAGATCCCGCTCAGTCATCTGGTCGATCTCGGCTCCGTCGGCAAGTTGGGCCTCGGGCAAAGGCCCGCCGGCCTCGGCGTCGACGCCAGCGCCTTGGGAATGCTGACGGCCGCCGCCGGGCTGGCAAACGGTTCAAAACAGGTCGACGTCGCCCTAGGCGCCACCATTCCGGGCGTGCTGTCGACCACGCTCGCCATCGCCATCGGCGAACCGCCGCAATCCTCGCCGTGGCTGGCGGTTGGAGAAGCCGGCACCGTGGTTCGCACCGCGCAAACGCGCATCAAGCTGCTGGTCACGGTCGGCGTCGGCAATCCAAACCTGGGCGGCGGTATCAGCCTGCTGTCAGTCAAGCTGCCGCTGAATGTCGAAGTGGCCTACGCCGAAGCAAAGCTGACCGACATCAGTTGCCCGACCGGCCCCGACAGCCTGAAGGTTACCATTGCCGCGAAGCCCGGCATCGCGGCGGTGAACCTTGCCGCCAGCGATGCCGATAACAGCCCCACCGCCTTCGCGGATTTCAGCAACCCGCAGTCGTTCTCCGACGCCAACATCGCGGATGTCAGCCTCAATCTGCTGCTGTTAAAAATCCCGCTAATACTGGTGAAGGGTTCGGCGGG
>NZ_RZTF01000069.1:0-300 GCF_004023175.1 Mesorhizobium sp. M7A.F.Ca.MR.362.00.0.0 | reverse complement strand
GACATCACCAACGTCAGCCCGACCAACCTGGTCTTCAACAAAACCGAGATCGCCGCCAAAACCATCAAGACGACGCCAACACGGGACATTACCCAGACGCTGACAACGTCACTGGTCGACAAGTTGTCGCTTTCCGTCAATGCGCTTGGTATCCTCGGGCTTGACATAACGGCGTTGCTCGGCACCGTGAAGCCAGCTGTGACGACGCTTTTGAAAACCGTAACGGCACCAGTCGACACATTGCTTTACAACCTGCTCGATACGCTCGGCGTGCATCTCGGCGAGGCCGATGTCCGGGTC
>NZ_RZTF01000700.1:0-1616 GCF_004023175.1 Mesorhizobium sp. M7A.F.Ca.MR.362.00.0.0 | reverse complement strand
GTCACGCGGCACGCTACGGCTTCAGCCTTGAAGTGCGCGATCCCTCCGGCGACACCAATGCCGGCATCCGCGCCATGCAGGGCGCCATCGCCGAGAAGCCGGACCTGATCATCGTGCAGAACCCCGATGTCCAGACCTACGCACGCCTGTTGAAACAGGCGCAGGCGGCCGGCATCAAGGTGCTGCAAGTCAACATGCAGTCGGCCACCCAGACCGACAGTTATGTAGGCAACGACTGGATCGAAATGGGCCGTCTCGAAATGGGCGAACTGGCCAAACACTGCACCGGCCCCAATGCCGTCTCGCACAAGGTGGTCTGGCTCGCCGGTGTCCAGACGGGCGCCGCCAACATCTACATGCGCACCGGCATCGACGAGGTGCTGAAGGCCAATCCCGAGCTGCAGCTCGTCTCCGACCAGCCGGCCGATTACATGAGCGAAAAGGCCCGCCAGATCACCGAGACGGTCCTCCAGCAGCATCCGGACCTGTGCGGCATCATGGGCATCTGGGACAATGCCGAGGTCGGCGCAGGCGCCGCCGTCGCGGCCGCCGGCAAGCAGGACCAGGTGACGATCGTTACCAATGGCGCCGGCAGCGCCACGGGCTGCGAGAGCATCAAGAACGGGCTGCTCGACGTGATCTTCAACTTTAATGCCCCGATCCAGGCCGAGATCGCCGCACAGCAGATTTCCGAGCTGCTGCAGCAGTCCGGCCGGCAAGCGGGTAGCGAGAAGACCATCTTCTTCGGTCCGATCACCCGCGTCGACAAGGCCAATGCGACCGGCAGGAATTGCTGGAAGCTGGACGAGCTCAAGTAACGGACTTCCTTGATGAGCATGGCCGAAAGCCTTGTGCGCTGGCGCTACCGCCTGCTCCACGACCACGTGGTCGGGGAGATCCTGACCAAGAAGTGGATCGACAGCGTCATCCCCTTTACGGCGCTGGTCATTTTGTGCGCGATCTTCGGCTCGATCGTGCCGGGCTTCTTCGATCTGGCGACGCTGACCAATCTCAGCGGCCAGACCGCCGAGCTTGGCCTGGTGGTGCTCGGCATGACCATCGTCATGGTGTCGGGCGGCATCGATCTGTCGGTCGGGTCGACCTTCGCGCTCGCCGTGTTGGTCACGCTGTATGGCATGAATGTCGAGCAGTGGAGCTTTGGTACCGGCCTTCTGGCGTGCCTGGGCCTCGGCGTCGTCTGCGGCGCCATCAACGGCTTCCTGGTTGGCTTCCTGCGCATGCGGGCCTTTCTCACCACGCTGGTGACGCTCATCATCTACCGCTCGACCTTCGACATCGTCTTCCCGCAGGTCTCGACGCGGATCGTCACCAGCGGTTCGGATTCGCCGGCCTATGATTTCCTTGGTTTCGGCACGATCTGGGGCGTGCCGACATCCTTTGTGGTCTTCGTCGTCATCGCGCTGATCATCCATCTCGTGCTGTCGCGCGCCCGCTATGGCTGGCGGTTGTTCGCGGTCGGCGGCGCGCGCCGCTCTGCCTACAATGCCGGCATCAATGTGCGCTTCATCTTGTTCAGCGCCTATGTCTTATGCTCGGTGCTGGTGGCGCTCTCCGGCTTCTTCTTCTCGGCTCGCATCGGCAGCGCTGCTTCCGAC
>NZ_RZTF01000699.1:0-1618 GCF_004023175.1 Mesorhizobium sp. M7A.F.Ca.MR.362.00.0.0 | reverse complement strand
GCGCTCGTCATCGCTTTCGCAAGCTGGCCGCTTTACCGCCGCCTGCTTGTCGCGGTCAGTGGCAACCGCACCATCGCCGCGACCTTAGCCATCCTCTTCATCTTAGCCTTCCTGGTGATCCCGATCGCGCTCGCCGGCACCTATGCGATCAACGAGGTCCGCGAATGGGTCGCCTGGGCGATCGAGACCAACCGTCATGGCGCGGTGACACCGCACTGGATCGCCACCATGCCTGTCGTGGGCGAGTGGCTGAACCAGCAGTGGACGACCAATTTCGGCCATCCCGGCGGCATTGGTGAACTGATCCAGCTGGTCAGCGGCGCTAACATCGGCAGCATCTATCGCGGTGTGCTGGCCGCCGGCGGCAGCGCTTTCGGCTTGCTCCTGACATTGTTGTTCATGATGATCGCGTTGTTCTTCGCCTATCGCGACGGCGAGCATTTTGCCGGCCAGGTCGACCGTCTCGGCGAACGCATCCTGCCGACCAGATGGGAACGGATTTCGCGCGTCGTGCCCGCGACGATCTCGTCGACCGTGACCGGCATGACCGTGATCGCCATCGGCGAAGGCCTGGTGCTGGGCATCGCCTACTGGCTGGCCGGCGTGCCGTCGCCGGTCACGCTTGGCGCCTTGACCGGCGTCATGGCGCTGATCCCTGGCGGTGCGCCACTGTCGTTCACGCTGGTCTCGATCTATCTGGCCGCCAGCGGCTCGCCGATGGCCGGGCTGGCACTGTTCCTCTGGGGTGCGGTCGAACTGTTCATCGTCGACAAGACACTGCGCCCGAAGCTCGTCGGCGGGCCGATAAAACTGCCCTTCCTGCCGACCTTTTTCGGCCTGATCGGCGGCGTCAAGACCATGGGATTTCTCGGCCTGTTTATCGGCCCGGTGCTGATGGCCCTGCTGGTCGCGATCTGGCGCGAATGGCTTCGCGAGGTGGAAATGGCCGATGAAATCGTCCCGGGCTCGCCAGCCGAAATTGAAGCCGGTCCGCAAATCGAGGTCCTGCCGGAACCCGACGTGGCGAAGAAGGCCAGCGCCTGATCTCAACGCGCCTTAGACCGGATGTCGCACCGCAAGGTCGCCACGCCGCTTGCGTCCCTCGTGAAGCTGCCACAGCGAATGCGCGATCAGCGTGACGATCAGGATCGCGCCGCCGATCAGGCT
Source organism: Mesorhizobium sp. M7A.F.Ca.MR.362.00.0.0 (assembly GCF_004023175.1). Taxonomy (NCBI): domain Bacteria; kingdom Pseudomonadati; phylum Pseudomonadota; class Alphaproteobacteria; order Hyphomicrobiales; family Phyllobacteriaceae; genus Mesorhizobium; species Mesorhizobium sp. M7A.F.Ca.MR.362.00.0.0. Next base: position 451 of record NZ_RZTF01000699.1, on the reverse strand, counting down.
GTTGCGCGTCGGTGTTTCGGCAAAGATCATCCACACCCAGACCGGCGCCAGCACGGTTTCGAGCAGGTAGAACATCGCCACTTCAGGGCCCGAAATGTATTTCGGCCCGGCGGCAAGGCAGAAGAACGCTATCGGCATGACGACGGCGCCGTTGAGGATGATCCACCAGGGCGCCTCCACCTGAAAGCCGGTGTTGGAGACCATGAACGCCGCCAGCCCGAAGGGCAGGACGACGCCGATCAGTGAGGTAAAGCCCATATCCTTGCCGCTGGCGCGCGAGATGGTGATGGCGCAGGCGATCAGAAAGGCCGAACACAACGCCATCAGGTCGCCGAACAGATGTCCGGTGCCGACGGAATCGCCGACGATGATGACGACGCCGACAATCATCATGGCCAATGCCGCAAAGGTCAGCGGCCGCGGCCGCTCCTTCAGGAACACCCATGAAAGC
>NZ_RZTF01000698.1:0-1625 GCF_004023175.1 Mesorhizobium sp. M7A.F.Ca.MR.362.00.0.0 | reverse complement strand
TTCTCCCCGTCACTATACGGGGAGAAGGTGCCGGCAGGCGGATGAGGGGCAGCGCAAGCAGTTGCCCGTTGGCCCTCGCCAGTCCTCTTACGTGTTCATCGAATCGAAGAAATCCGCATTGGTCTTGGTCTGCTTGAGCTTGTCGATCAGGAACTCGATTGCGTCGGTGGTTCCCATCGGCGCCAGGATGCGGCGCAGCACGAAGATCTTCTGCAGATCCTGCTTGGAAACCAGCAGGTCTTCCTTGCGGGTGCCAGACTTCAGGATGTCCATGGCCGGATAGATGCGCTTGTCGGCCACCTTGCGGTCGAGCTGGATTTCGCAGTTGCCGGTGCCCTTGAACTCTTCGAAGATGACTTCGTCCATGCGGCTGCCGGTATCGATCAGCGCGGTGGCGATGATGGTCAGCGAGCCGCCTTCCTCGATGTTGCGGGCGGCGCCGAAGAAGCGCTTCGGCCGCTGCAGGGCGTTGGCGTCGACACCGCCGGTCAGCACCTTGCCGGATGACGGCACGACGGTGTTGTAGGCGCGGCCGAGACGGGTGATCGAATCGAGCAGGATGACGACGTCGCGGCCATGTTCGACCAGGCGCTTGGCCTTCTCGATGACCATTTCGGCGACCTGCACGTGGCGCACTGCCGGCTCGTCGAAGGTCGAGGAGATCACCTCGCCCTTCACCGAGCGCTGCATGTCGGTCACTTCTTCCGGCCGCTCGTCGATCAGAAGCACGATCAGATAGCATTCCGGATGGTTGGCGGTGATCGAGTGGGCGATGTTCTGCATCAGAACCGTCTTGCCGGTACGCGGCTGCGCGTTGATCAAGGCGCGCTGTCCCTTGCCGATCGGCGCGACCAGGTCGATCACGCGGGCCGAGATGTCCTTGGTGGTCACATTCTCGATTTCCATCTTCAGCCGCTTGGTCGGATAGAGCGGCGTCAGATTGTCGAAGTGGATCTTGTGACGGATCTTCTCGGGATCGTCGAAATTGATGGTGTTGACCTTGAGCAGCGCGAAATAGCGCTCGCCCTCTTTCGGGCTGCGGATCGGCCCTTCGACCGTATCGCCGGTCTTCAGCGAAAAGCGCCGGATCTGCGACGGCGAAATATAGATGTCGTCGGGACCTGGCAGATAGTTGGCGTTGGCGGAGCGCAGGAAGCCGAAACCGTCCTGCAGCACCTCGACCACACCATCACCGATGATCTCGATCTCCTGGGCGGCCAGCTTCTTCAGGATCGCAAACATCAGTTCCTGCTTGCGCATGACGCTGGCGTTTTCGACCTCGAGCGATTCGGCATAAGCGATCAGCTCTGGCGGTTTCTTGTTCTTGAACTCGGCGAGTTTCATTTCTTGCATAGACGGACCTTGAATAGATGGAGTCTGGGTAGGCTTTGGGAAAATATCGGCGGGATGCGACAAATGCCGGGCGCGGCCGAAAACAATGAGGGGCGGCGCATGACGGGAAGGAAGACCCGTCTTTTATCGTCGGTCGGGTGAAAGAGCAAGCTGCGTTTTAACAGCGGCAATTACAAGTCACAGTCGACTGGGAAGCGGTCAATCGGAGATGTCGGCGCCGCCCCTCATTGTCCTGCCGGACATTTCTCCCCGTATAGAGACGGGGAGAAAGG
>NZ_RZTF01000697.1:706-1634 GCF_004023175.1 Mesorhizobium sp. M7A.F.Ca.MR.362.00.0.0 | reverse complement strand
CAGCTTCAGGTCTTCTTCGGCGATCAGGAACCCGTCCTCGGTCTCGCGCATCACCGACAGCCGGCGTTTTGCGGTCTCGCCGAGCGGGTCCTTGTAGAGCAGCACGCAGGAGGAGGGCTTGTCGCCACGCCCGACCCGGCCGCGCAGTTGGTGCAGCTGGGCCAGGCCGAAGCGCTCGGCGTGCTCGATGACCATGACGGTGGCGTCCGGCACGTCGACGCCGACCTCGATGACGGTGGTGGCGATCAGGATGCGTGTCTCGCCCTGCTTGAACGCACGCATCGCCTCGTCCTTCTCGGCACCCTTCATGCGGCCGTGAACGAGCCCGATACGGTCGCCGAACAATGGTTTCAGCGACGCGAAGCGGTCCTCGGCCGACATCAGCTTGATTTCTTCGGATTCCTCGACCAGCGGACAGATCCAGTAGATCTTCTGGCCGCCGGCGACGGCGTCCACCATGCGGTCGACCAGTTCGTCGAGCCGCTCGAGCGGCAGTGTAACGGTACGGATCGGCTGGCGGCCGGCCGGTTTTTCCGTCAGTTTCGACACGTCCATGTCGCCGAAAGCGGTCAGCACCAGCGTGCGGGGGATGGGAGTGGCCGTCATCACCAGCATGTCCGGCGCGTCGCCCTTGGCGGTGATGGCAAGCCGCTGATGGACGCCGAAACGGTGCTGCTCGTCGATCACGGCGAAGACCAGGTCGTGGAACATGACCGTCTCCTGGAACAGCGCGTGGGTGCCGACGACGATGTCGATCTCGCCGCTCGCCAGACCGGCCAGCGCGTCCGCGCGTTCGCGGCCCTTTTCGCGGCCCGTGAGGATAGCGATGCGCAGTCCGACCTTGGCGGCGAGCGGCGTGATGGTCGCCAGATGCTGGCGCGCCAGGATTTCGGTCGGCGCCATCAGTGCTGCCTGGCCGCCGGCCTCG
>NZ_RZTF01000697.1:0-697 GCF_004023175.1 Mesorhizobium sp. M7A.F.Ca.MR.362.00.0.0 | reverse complement strand
GCCGGCCTCGACGGCGCGCGCCATGGCCAGCAGCGCGACGACCGTCTTGCCGGAGCCGACATCGCCCTGCAGGAGCCGCAGCATGCGCTCGGGATCGGCAAGGTCGGCATTGATTTCGGCCAGCGCGAACTCCTGGCTCGATGTCAGCGAGTAGGGCAGTGCGGCCCTCAGTTTTTCGACGATGCGGCCGTCGCCGACCAGGGGACGCCCGGACAGCCTGCGGACTTTTGCCCGCACCAGCGCCAGCGAGACCTGGCCCGCCAGCAGCTCGTCATAGGCCAGGCGCCGCCAGGCAGCGCCATCGATGGAGACATCGATCGGGTCGGCCGGATTGTGGATGCGGGCAAGCGCGTCGGCAAAGGAGGGAGACGTGTGGCGGCGCATGAAGGCGCCGTCCTGCCATTCAGGAAATTCAGGCACGCGCGCCAGCGCCTGGCCGATCGCCCGGCGCAGCACCTTGCCCGAGAGCCCGGCTGTCAGGGGGTAGACCGGTTCGACCAGCGGCAGGTTTTCCGCCTCGCTGGCCAGTGCGATATGGTCGGGGTGGACCATGCTCGGGCGGCCGTTGAACCATTCCATGCGGCCCGAGACCACGACATGCTCGCCCTCGGGCATCGCCTTTTCGAGATAGGTAGCGTGAGCATGGAAGAAGGTCAGCGCGATCTCGCCGGTGTCGTCATGGGCGAAGACCCGGTAG
>NZ_RZTF01000696.1:0-1639 GCF_004023175.1 Mesorhizobium sp. M7A.F.Ca.MR.362.00.0.0 | reverse complement strand
CTCTCCCCGTCACTATACGGGGAGAGGATGCCGGCAGGCAGGTGAGGGGCAGCGCTGACGCCAGGTGAACTGCCGATTCAAGCCTGAAGCGGTTGCTCGCAGCACCGATCTTCACAACCTGAGTTATGACGGATCAGAGGGAGCCGAGCTTGCCCAGGTCTTTGGCGACGAGGTAGTAGAAAGTCACACGGCTCTTGGTGTTGTCGGCAGCCATTGCCTTGCAAGTCTTCTCGATGGATGCATCGGCCTTCGCTGCATCGCTGATGCCGAGCTTCTTAGCGACCCAGTTGTCCCTGACACGCCCGAGTTCCTTCGGGTCGGTGCAGGACACCAGCGAGGAATCGCGGTTCCTGAGCGCGATGCCCAGGTGCTTGACGATCTTTTCAACCGCATCGGCACTGGCGCTGGCATCGTATTTCTTCACGTCTGCAAGATAGTCGGCCATCGAAATTCCCCTCGTCGGCGCCACGGATCCGATCGATGAGGGCTGTGGCGCGCTGCTGCAACATGTGCGCTAGGTCGGTAACTCCTCACCGGGGCAAAGCTTCGGTTGAGACCGCGCCCAAGTCAACCCTTTGGACTTGCGGTTTTGTCAGAGGGACAAAGTGCCATTGCGGCCTTCCATTTCTTGCGATGGCCCCCTATATTCAATCTGTCGGCTTGACCGACTATGGCGATAAATGGGCGATGAAATAAGCCGTTCGGACCCGGGGGCGGTACCCGGCGCCTCCACCAAAAGCCGCTGCTGATGACAGAGCGGTTTTTGCTGGGGGCGAAATAGGATCGACGAAGGTGTAAAGATCGTACTTTTGCCCGGCATGGTACCACCGTCATCGGGCTAAACCTGTAGTTGCAAATGACAACTATGCGGAAGCACGTCTCGCCGCGTAAGCGGTGCGATAGCTTCAAATCAAGCCCTAGAGGTTCGCACTTCTAGGCGGGGTTCGGAGGTACCTGGCAACAGAAACCTCCACTTCTCCCCTCCTCCTCAACATGCGTTACGCACAACGGCAGCTCCCGCCGGCCAACTTCGCACGCCCTCGGCCGCGAAGCCGCCCTGCCGCGTGCCACCTCTCCACGGACAAACATGCAAAACGATTCCGATCGATTCTTCGTGCTGACCGGCGGTCCCGGCTCCGGCAAGACCACCCTGATCGAAGCCCTGCGCCGGGCAGGCTTTGCCACCTCGGTGGAAGCCGGGCGCGGCATTATCCGCGACCAGTCCGCCCTTGGCGGACCCGCTTTGCCCTGGCATGATCGCGCGTTGTTCGCCGAGTTGATGCTGTCAGTGGAGATGCGCTCCTATCAAATCGCGCAAGAACAGACCGGGCGTCCTGTTTTCTTCGATCGGGGCGTTCCGGACACGCTCCGCTATCTCAGGCTGAGCGGCCTGCCGGTACCCGAACACATCGACGCCGCCGCCAAGCGTTTCCGCTACAACCCCCGCATCTTCGTCGCCCCGCTTTGGCCGGAGATCTTCGCGCAGGATGAAGAGCGCAAGCAGACGCTCGACGAGGCCGAGCGTACCCACCATGCGCTGGTCGGCATCTACACGGAACTGGGCTATGAGATGATTCCGTTGCCGCTGGCACCCGTCGAGGCGCGGCTGCGCTTCGTGCTGGCCGAGACAGGATTGGCG
>NZ_RZTF01000695.1:0-1641 GCF_004023175.1 Mesorhizobium sp. M7A.F.Ca.MR.362.00.0.0 | reverse complement strand
CCGCCGCCGTCCGGTTCAGCTCCTCCAGCAGATACGCACGCTCCGCAGCCGGCAGCAGTTCAATCCGGCCGACCGGCTGCCCGGCATCGGCAACCATCGCCCGCAGCAGCGCCAGCAGATAACCACGCTGCCGCTCGATCGTCGCCTCATCGAACAGCGCCGAGGCATAACCAAACGTTCCGGCGATCACCTCGCCACACTCGCCAAGGCTCAGCTCCAGATCGACCTTGACCTGATCATACCCCTCCCCGGCAGCCTCCACACTCAGCCCGGCAAGGTCGAACGACCCGACGGCGTTGTTCTGCCAGGCCAACATCACCTGGAACAGCGGCGTGTGATCAAGAGCCCGGGGCGGCTGCACGATCTCGACGACCTGCTCGAACGGCAGGTCCTGATGCTCCTGCGCGGCCAGCGCCGTGCGCCGCGTCTGCTCCAGAAGCTGCGACACGCTCGGCTCGCCGGACAGGTCGAGCCGAAGCGCCAGGGTGTTGACGAAGAAGCCGATCAACTCTTCGATCTCGCGCCGGCCTCGATTGGCGCTCGGCACGCCGATCACAAGGTCGTCCTGCCCCGACAGACGCGACAGCACCGCCGCCCAGGCCGCCAGCACCGTCATGAACAACGTCGTGCCATGCTGCCGGCTCAGCCGCTTCAGACCCCGCGTCAGATCCGCATCGATGACGATCGGCACACTGGCCCCGGCAAACGACTGCTGGGCCGGCCGCGCATGGTCCGTCGGCAAGACAAGACGGGCCGGAGCGCCAGACAGGGTGTCGCGCCAATACTGCGCCTGCTTCTGCAGCCGTTCCCCCGACAGCCACTGGCGTTGCCAGGCGGCATAATCCGGATACTGGATCGCCAGCGGCGGCAAAGGATCGTCCTGTCCAGCCTCGAACGCCCGGTAAAGCTGACGGAGTTCACGAACCAGCACGCCCATCGACCAGCCGTCCGAGACGATGTGATGCTGGGTCAGCAGGAAGACGTGTTCCTCAGCCGGCATCCGGATCAGACGCCCGCGGATCAGCGGCCCGCGCGCAAGATCAAACGGCGTGCGCGCCTCTTCATGGCATAGATCCAAAAGCGCAGCCTCAGCATCCGGCCTGTCCCGCAGATCGTGCTCGACCATCGGCAGTCCCGCATCCGGCGGCAGAACCTCAACCCAGGGCTTGCCCTCCGGTGCGACAAAGACACTGCGCAGCGCCTCATGACGGGCAAACAGACGGTCAAGGCTGCGCTGCCAGGCGCTGCGGTCGAGCTCACCACGCAGCCGCAAGGCCAGCGGAATGTGATAGTTGGTGCTGCCCTCGTCCAGCTGCGCCAAAAACCATAGCCGCTGCTGCGCAAACGACAGCACAAGCGGCTCATCACGCGACACCGCCGCAATCGCCGGCAGGTCTTGCGTGCCGGAGCGGCTCAACACCTCGACGATGCTTGCCGCCAGATCGGAAAGCACCGGATTGGCGAACAGCGTTGACAGCGGCAGTTCCACGCCAACAGCCCGCGACAGCCGGCTCGAGAGCTGCACGGCCAGCAGCGAGTGGCCGCCCAGTTCGAAGAAGTGGTCGTGGCGCCCGACCCGCTCGACCCCGAGAAGCTCCGCCCAGATCTGCGCCAGCGCCGTCTCGACCGCGCCGCGCGGCG
>NZ_RZTF01000694.1:0-1655 GCF_004023175.1 Mesorhizobium sp. M7A.F.Ca.MR.362.00.0.0 | reverse complement strand
ACCTTCGCCTGAACCACCGCCTGACGGAAGTGGACAAGGAACTGGACGAGCGTGTCTCCCAGTTGCAGGCGGGCGAGGAAGCGCCTCAAATGACGCTTTCGATTGAGCGGCCGACAAGCTCGCCCCGCAAACGCGCAATCCTCCCACTTCCCCGTCATTGAAGCCTGGCCGGCAGGGCACCAGCGATTGCTAATTGGTGCCGCGGATGGTTTCAATGTCATGCCGCCTTATCTACAGGGCGGGTTCGATGTGTTCGCCGAAGAGGTGGTGCCGATCTTGCGCCGGCGCGGACTTTTCCGGCACGACTATGACGGAACAACACTGAGGGACCATTTCGGTCTGCCACGCCCTGGCAATATTTTCAGCCAACCGCAAAGGGCCCCAGCCTGAGCTCCTTTCGCGGCGGGCATTCGATTTTGGGCGGATCGGTCCGACACGGGATTTCTCGCCCGTATCTCTCGGTCGGTGTTTCGCCCCGTGACGCCCCTCCCGGCACATGTATCCGGTCGGTTTCCGGTGCGGGCTCGTTCCGACAGCCTTGACCGGCTTCTCGTCTTCTCGATTGTTCAATACCTGCATTGTTGTCCAAGTGGGCCAGTTTTGGCCCGACCTCGATCACCGCCTCTCATCCTGCCCGCTTCGTTGACTGTCTCGCCGCGCTGTTTCGTCTCCTCGCATTAGCGGAAGTTAAATTTCGAGTGTTTCAGCTTGCCGCAAATTAGGGTCTTGATGGCATGTTTGCATGACTTTCGGACGGGACAGGAAGACTGACGCGGACGGGGATGGATCAAGGCCTTGCGTCAGGACGAGGCGCGGCAGATGCGTGTGCGCATCGCGGAACTGGAGCGCAACCTCATGGCGACCACGCCACAGGGGCGCCATCGACGTTTTGAAGCCGGGAATGAACTTCGCATTGCGAAATTCCGCCTCGAGCGCCTCGAGGAATGCATCGCCGGAATACCGGAAAAATGTGGGGCTTAGCGGATCTCGCGGCTCTCGAAGTTGCCGCGCTCCGGCCGAACTGTGCGCCCGATGCTATGATCACAAAGCTGGTGGTTTGACGCCGGTTGTCGAGAGCATCTCTTCAAGCAGCGCTGGGCGGCAGACGCGCAGGCCGCAGGATGAGTCTGCCTGGAGACAAACGCAAGGGGTTGGTTGTTGCGGACGAGGGGCAAACGCCTTCCGGAAAAGAGCTTTCCCTCCCACGCGTATCTTCCACAGGTAGGCAGCCGCACCCCGTGCGCCATCCTGCAGGACACAGCTACCATAGCGAGGCAATCCCGGTTGAAGAGGCATCGTTTGACTCGGAGATGTTCCTCTGGGGCATCGACCTCTTCATCATGGCTATTACTCGGAAGCCCATGAGTCTTGGGAAGATCTGTGGCGCTCAAGCCATCGGCTTTCGGAAAGACCGGCGACGCTTCGTCTCAACGACTATTCCAGCGGTATTCTTCGCGTTGAACACGGCCGTTTGCTTCGGCTTAGGTTGGGGCGGGGCATCAGGCGCCCTTGGCTCCGGCGTTTTCTTGGTCTCTTCCTTGTTCTTGCGGGCGCACAGCAAAGCCTTGGCGCTCGCCGCCTCCGCATCCGATACCTCGCCGGCCGGCTCGCCATCAACATCGACCCGCACAGCGCCAGCATTCAGTCTCGCCAAG
>NZ_RZTF01000693.1:0-1677 GCF_004023175.1 Mesorhizobium sp. M7A.F.Ca.MR.362.00.0.0 | reverse complement strand
CGGCACGGTCGCGGCGGGTGTCGCCAAGGCACGCGCCGACCACATCACCATTTCGGGCTATGATGGCGGCACTGGCGCCTCGCCGCTGACCTCGCTCAAGCATGCCGGCAGCCCATGGGAAATGGGCCTTGCCGAGACGCACCAGACGCTGGTGCTGAACGGTCTGCGGTCGCGCGTCGCGCTGCAGGTCGATGGTGGCTTGCGCACGGGGCGCGACGTTATCATCGGCGCGCTGCTTGGCGCCGACGAGTTCGGCTTCTCGACGGCACCGCTGATCGCGGCCGGCTGCATCATGATGCGCAAGTGCCATCTCAACACCTGCCCGGTCGGCGTCGCGACGCAGGATCCGGTGCTGCGCAAGCGCTTCAAGGGCACGCCCGAGCATGTCATCAACTTCTTCTTCTACGTGGCGGAAGAGGTGAGGGAGCTGCTCGCCGAGATGGGTTACACCCATCTCGACCAGATCATCGGCGACAGTGATCTTCTGGAGAAGCGCGACCTGATCGTGCACTGGAAGGCGCGCGGGCTCGATTTCTCGAAGATGTTCTTCAAGCCGGATGCGCCGCATGAGGCGGTGCACTGGACCGAGCGCCAGAAGCACCCGATCGACGACGTGCTCGACCGCAAGCTGATCGAGCTGGCAAAGCCTGCGCTCGAAAGCAAGCTGCCGGTCAAGATCGAGGTCGATATCCGCAATGTCGACCGCTCGACGGGCGCCATGCTGTCGGGTGAAGTGGCCAAGCGCTTCAAGCACAAGGGCCTGCGCGAGGACACCATCCAGGTGAAGCTGACCGGCACAGCCGGCCAGTCCTTCGGCGCCTTCCTGGCGCGCGGCATCTCGTTCGAGCTTGTCGGCGCCGGCAATGACTATGTCGGCAAGGGCCTGTCGGGCGGCCGCATCGTCATCCGGCCACCGGAAGAGGCCAAGATCGTCGCGGCGGAGTCCATCATCGTCGGCAATACGGTGCTCTATGGCGCAACCGAAGGCGAGGCCTACTTCGCCGGCGTCGCCGGCGAGCGTTTCGCCGTGCGCAATTCGGGCGTCGCCGCCGTCGTCGAAGGTGTCGGCGACCATGGCTGCGAGTACATGACGGGCGGCATCGTCGTCGTCATCGGCAAGACCGGCCGCAATTTCGCCGCCGGCATGTCGGGCGGCGTCGCCTATGTGCTCGACGAGGCGGGCGATTTCGCCGAGCGCTGCAACATGGCGATGGTCGAGCTGGAGCCGGTTCCGGAAGAAGACGATCTGATGGAAAGGCTGCTGCACCATGGCGGCGACCTTGACCACAAGGGTCGCGTCGACGTCTCCGGCGACATGACCAGCCATGACGAGGAGCGGCTTTACCAGCTGATTTCCAACCATGTGCATTACACCGGGTCGGTACGTGGTCGCGAGATTCTCGACGACTGGACGATTTTCCGGCCGAAGTTCCGCAAGATCATGCCGGTCGAATACCGCCGCGCCCTGATCGAGATGGAGCGCATGCGCATGGGCGTCGCGGCGGAATAGGCTTTGCAATTGCCGGGGAGCCCAAGCTTCCCGGCCCATCTTCATCGACAGTTTGACCTCCGGCGCAAGGTTGCCATGGCTGCCTCAAGGGGTTAACGGGTGCGGCGAAAACCGCACCATCTGGACAGCAGGAACTGGACTATGGGCAAGGTAACAGGCTTTCTCGA
>NZ_RZTF01000692.1:0-1679 GCF_004023175.1 Mesorhizobium sp. M7A.F.Ca.MR.362.00.0.0 | reverse complement strand
GGTCCATCTAGGCTCTCCCCTCCGCCCCGGTCATCATCAAGCCGAGCCGCGCTATCGTTGCATCGGCGCTGTCGAGCGTGCCGACGATGCGGCCCTCATACATCACCGCGATGCGGTCGCAGAGCACCAGCAGCTCTTCGAGATCCTCGCCAATGACGATGATGCCGCAGCCCTTGGCCCGCATGTCGAGGAATTTTTCGTGGATGAAGCGCGCAGCACCGATATCGAGGCCTCGCGTTGGTTGCGAGACAACAAGCACCTTCGGATCGAAGGCAAGCTCGCGCGCCAACAACGCCTTCTGCAGATTGCCGCCGGACAATGCGCCGGCTCGGGTCATCGGCCCGGGGCACCTGATATCATAGGCCTTGATCTGCGCCTCGGCAAAGGCGCGGATCGCATGCGGCTTGAGCAGGCCCTTGCTGCTGAACGCCGCCGTGCCGATGCGCGGCAGCACCATCGAGTCGGCCAGCGGCAGATTGGTCACCAGCCCTGTGGTCATGCGGTCTTCCGGGATACGTCCGAGCCCGAGCGCCTGCACCTCGCGCGGCGAAAACCGCGAGACCTTTTGGCCGGCAATCGTCATCCGGCCGGCATCGGGCGCCCGCACGCCGGAGATCACCTCCGCCAGCGCCCGCTGGCCATTGCCCGACACTCCGGCAATGCCGAGGATTTCGCCGGCACGAACGGCAAGCGATATGTCGCGCAGCGGCGTGCCGGAATGATGCGAGGTGGAAATGCCGTCGAGTGTCAGCACATCAGCACCTGGCGTCGATGGCCCCCGCGCCGGCGGCACGATCTCATGGCCGCACATCAGTGTTGCCATCTCCGAGGATGTCGTGTTGGCGGGGTCATCGACGCGGCCGGCAACGCGGCCATGCCGCAGCACCGTGCAGCGATGCGTCAGCGCCCGCACCTCGTTGAGCTTGTGCGAGATGAAGATGATGCCGAGACCTTGCGCCGCCATAGAACGCAACGCCGAAAACAGCCCGTCGACCTCGCTTGGCGCCAGCACCGCCGTCGGCTCGTCGAGGATCAGCAGCCTGGCGCCACGAAACAGAGCCTTGACGATTTCGAGCCGCTGCTGCTCGCCGACCGACAGCGCCGAGACCGGCAGGTCCGGGTCAAGCATCAGCCCATGCTGGCGGCCGATCTCGGCCAGCCGCGCCAGCCCGCCGGCGCGGTCGATCCGTCCTGTCTTGCCGGGAATGCCGATCAAAAGATTTTCCAGCACAGTCAGCCGCGGCGCGAGGTGAAAATGCTGGTGCACCATGCCGATGCCGGCGGCCAGCGCATCGGCGGAACTGGTGATCCGCACCGGCTTGCCCTGGATGAGGATTTCCCCAGCATCGGGCGCATAGGCGCCGAACAGCACATTCATCAGCGTCGTCTTGCCGGCGCCGTTCTCGCCCAGCAACCCCAGGATCTCGCCGGGTGCCACGCTGAGATCGACGGCCTCGTTCGCCTTGACGGCGCCGAAGCTCTTGGTGATGCCGCGCATTTCGATGAGGGGGGCGGGCAAGGGCAAGGATGCTCCTGATCGGAGTTGGCTTTGCGGTTCAGCTTTGATTGAGAGGGATGCGCTGCACCCCCCTCTGGCCTGCCGGCGATCTCCCCCTCAAGGGGGGAGATCGGATGTCATTTCGGCTTTCGCCAATTTTCTACGCCGAAGCAGGAGGGCC
>NZ_RZTF01000691.1:0-1682 GCF_004023175.1 Mesorhizobium sp. M7A.F.Ca.MR.362.00.0.0 | reverse complement strand
CGGGTGAACGCCCAATACACCGACACCGGCGTCCGCAAGATGCAGCAGGATCTGTTGCTGAAAACCGATGCCGGCGATGTCAGGCATGTCGCCGCAGGCAAGACCGAGGGCGCCGGCATCATCGTGCTTTATCTGCACGGGCAGGGCGGCAGCCGCAAGCAGGGTGTCGACGACTTCACCTTCGGCGGCAATTTCAACCGGCTCAAGAACCTGATGGCCGGCAATGGCGGCCTCTATCTCAGTCCTGATTTCCCCGATTTCGGCGACAAGGGAGCGGCGCAGGTGGCGGCGCTGATCGGTCATTATGCCGAACAGTCGCCAGGCGCGAAGATCTTCGTCGCCTGCGGCTCGATGGGCGGCGCGCTATGCTGGAAGCTGGCCGCGCGCAAGGATACAGGCGGACGCATCAATGGCCTGCTGCTGCTCGGTTCGCTGTGGGATGAGAGCTTTTTCACCAGCCCGGCCTTCAAGCGCCGCGTGCCGGTCTTCTTCGGCCAGGGCAGCCACGACGTCGTCTACCCCGTGGCAAAGCAGGAGGCGTTCTTTCGCTCGATCCTGACCAAATCGAAGACCTATCCGACCCGCTTCGTCCGCTTCGAGACCGGCACCCATGGCACGCCGATCCGCATGACCGACTGGCGCGGCACGCTCAACTGGATGCTGTCGAAGGCGCCCTGATCGACGCAGCCTGCAAGCTCGTGTGATGCTCAGGGCGCGGTGTTATAGTCGACAACCGTCTCCGGATTTTGCTTGCCGTCATAGGACGCATCGACGTCATACTGGACCAGCGAAAAATTGCCGTTGCGGAACAGATACGTCCCTGCGTCGGACGCATCGCCGATGCCGCGCCACTTGTTGAATGTTGTGATCGTGTGGGCAGCCTCGTCATAGTCGGAATTGACCGCCCAGCCGGACGTCTGGAAACCGACGATACTCATGCCCAGCAATTTGCCGTTGCTGTCATTGTTCTCGTAGCGGATGTCCATCTTGGGCTCGGCGAACTGCAACTGCTGCACGCCCGACACGTCGTCGGTCATGTAGTAGATCGAGCTTTCATTGTAGGCCGCGGCCGAACAGGAAAAATGGAACAGCCGCGTCTCCTTGTCGGGTTCGCCGGGCTGCGCATCCTTGTCCTTGTATTTAATCGAAAAAACGGTCGGCTCATTGGCAAGGAACTGCTTGTCGCACTGGTCGCCATAGGTTGCCAGAAAGGCCTTCTTGGCCTGCTCCAGTGCGGTGTCTTTCTTTGGCGGTGGCGGCCCGTCGCCGCAGCTTGGCGGCAGCGCCTCTTCGAAATCGGCGGTGGAGGGTTTCAGCGCGCCTTTTTCGATATGGATCGGATCGAAGGGCGGCTCCGCCTGGATCTGGGCATTCACCTGGCGCAGCGTATAGCAACCGGCAAAGACCTTTTCGCCGCCGGCCTTGTCCGTCGCGCGAATGGCGACGGGGACGTTGTAGAAAATGCTGCCAGCCGCACCTTCGTCGGAAACAGCTCCGGTCTCGACCTCGACCTTGTGGGTCCCATCAAAACCCTTGACGAAACTGTCGAAATCCTTTGCCGGCTTTGTATCGCCGAAATACCCCCAGGCGCGGGCGAATTCGTGCCGGCTGATGGCGCTGTACAGCGAACGGACAACCGCGTCGGCGCTCGACCGATCGTCGATATAGGGTGCTTCGGGGGC
>NZ_RZTF01000068.1:0-21208 GCF_004023175.1 Mesorhizobium sp. M7A.F.Ca.MR.362.00.0.0 | reverse complement strand
GCATGAACATCACCGCTTCGGCCACTTCGCGCGGCTGCATCAGGCCACCGGCGGCGAGTTCTTCCTCGAGCTTGGCCTTCGGCCAGTCGTCGACCAGCGCCGTCACCACCGGGCCGGGCGCCACCGCACCGACGCGCAGGCCGTGCTTGGCGACCTGCCGGCGCACCGTGTGGACGAAGGCCTGCACGGCGTGCTTGGAGGCCGTGTAGATCGGCTCCCAGACCACCGGAACCAGTCCGGCAATCGAACTGGTGACGATGACGTCGCCCGTCTTGCGCTCGATCATGTGCGGCAGCACCGCCTGGATCGAGCGGAAGCAGGCATTGATGTTGAGGTTGAGCATCCGGTCCCAGGCGTCGGGATCGCCGGTCGCCACCTCGCCGCCGACATAGGCGCCGGCATTGGCATGGAAGATGTCGAGTTGGCCGGCCTTCTCCAGAATCTGCGGCATCATGGTGGCGACGCTGGCCGGCTGCATCAGGTCGATGACCAGCGGGATCGCCTTGGGGCCGAGTTCGGCGCAGAGTTTGTTCAGGGTCGCCTCGGCACGGTCGACCAGCACCACGGTGGCGCCGGACGCCAGCATATGCCTGGCGCATTCGAGGCCGATGCCTGATGCCGCGCCGGTGACGGCGGCAACTTTTCCGGACAGTTCTTGGCTCATGTCTTGCTTCCTGTTGATGGGTTCAGGCCCGGCCATGGGAGACACGCGAGCGGCGTGCCAGCGAGTCGACGATGACAGCGATGGCAAGCACGGCGCCGGTGATCATGTACCGAAGCGACGAGGACAGATCGAGCAGCGTCAGGCCGCTGGCGATCGACTGGATGACGATGATGCCGAGCAGCGCCGAATACGCACTGCCGCGACCGCCGAACAGGCTGGTACCGCCTATGACGGCCGCCGCGATGGCGTTGAGGTTGACGTCGCCGGTGCCGGCCTGCTGGCTGGCCGAGGCCAGGCGGGCCGCCGACAGCACGCCGCCGAAAGCGGCCAGCATCGAGCACAGCACGAAGGCGCTCGAATAGATCAGCCGCACATTGATGCCGGCGCGCCTTGCCGCCTCGCGGTTGCCGCCGACCGCCGACATCGAGCGGCCCCATTTGGTCCGCGTCAGCGCGTAATGCATTGATATGACCAGGCCGACGAACAGGCCGAACATCCACGGAATGCCGCGCGCCTGGTTGAGATAGAAGACGATGAGTTCGAGGATGACCGTGATCACGACCGCGCGGGTGACGAGCCCGCCGGTCGACGGCGCCGACAGGTTGGCGGCGCGGCGGCGCGTAACGGTGCGCAGGCCGGTGACCAGCATGACCATGCCGGGCACGGCCGCCAGGGCGAACGAAACAAATTTCGGCATCATCAGCAGCTGGCCGAAATTCACCAGGTTCGAGCCGTAGGGCAGATTGATCGAGCCGGTCGAGCCGAGAATGTAGAGCTGCAGGCCAAGCACCGCCAGCAGACCGGCCAGCGTCGAGACGAAGCTCGGCATGCCCAGCCGGTTGAACAGCAGCGCGTACAGTGCGCCGATAAAGCCGCCGACGGCGACAGCGGCCAGAATGGCGAGCGCCACCGGCCAGCCCTGGTTGACCCACAGCGTGCCGACCATCGCCGAGGCAAAGCCGCTGATCGAACCGACAGACAGGTCGATTTCGCCGACCATCAAGACGCAGACGATGCCGAGCGCGATGACGCCCACGGTGGAGCAATCGAACAGCAGATTGACCAGATTGCTTGATGATAGGAAGATCGGGTTGATGCTGGCAAACACCGTCCAGATGATGACCAGCCCGACGATCACCGGCAGCGAGCCGAGATCGCCCGAGCGGACCCGGTCGAAGAACCTGCGGATGGCGCCGCCGATCCCCGCCTCATGCTTGACGCGCACATCGGCGCGGTCGAGCTGCGGCGGCACGGGGGCGGCCTGTTCGGCTTCGCGGCTCATGGGCGTGGCTCCTGGGTTTGGTCTTGCCTGGTCTCTCTCCGCTCGGCGCGCCGCGATACCGAATTGTTCGACGCGCCGGTGATGGCGCTGACCAGTTCCTGGTTCGAGGCATCGGGGGTGAAGATGCCGTTGTTGCGGCCAAGCCGCAGCACGACGATGCGGTCGGCGACGGCGCGCACGTCTTCCATATTGTGGCTGATGATGACGACGCCGAGGCCGCGGTCGCGCACGCGCTCGATCAGGTTGAGCACTTCCGCCGTCTGCGCCACGCCGAGCGCCGCCGTCGGCTCGTCGAGCAGGATGAGCTTGGGTTCGAGCAGCAGGGAGCGGGCGATCGCCACCGTCTGGCGTTGGCCGCCCGACAACGACGCGACCACTTCGCGCACGCTTGGGATGCGCGCCGATAGCTCGTTGAGCAGCGTCCAGGCGCGCACTTCCATCGCCACCTCGTCTAGCCGCAGCGGGCTGAGCTCACGGCCGAGGAAGATGTTGGCGACGATGTCGAGGTTCTCGCACAGCGCCAGGTCCTGGAACACGGTGGCGATACCGAGCGTCAGCGCCGCACTCGGGTCGGCAAGCGTCACCTGCTTGCCGCGAAAACTTATCGTGCCTGAGCTCGCCTGATGCACGCCGGCCAGGATCTTGACCAGGGTCGACTTGCCGGCGCCATTGTCGCCGACCAGCGCCACCACCTCGCCGGCATGGACATCGAGATCGATGTCGGTGAGCGCCGAAACGGCGCCGAAATTCTTCGAAACGCCGCGCAGGCTGAGCACCAGCTCGCCTGCCGGAACCGGTTCGTCCGGGGTATCGATCATGCCAGGAAGCCTTTCAAAACCGGTTCAAAAATGTCGGATGAGCGCTGCCTGGCCACCGCGCGGTGGCCAGGCAGCGGAGCGGGCAAGGGTCGCGGTCAGTTCCCGATGCCCAGCTTCTTGCAGCCTTCCGCGTAACGATCGACGCAGAGCTCGGCCGCAGTGTTGATCTTCTTGTCGATGATCTCGGCCTTCAGGTTTTCCTGCGTCACCACGGCTGGCGTGAACAGCTGCGAGGGCGTGTCGTACAGCGTCATCTCGGCCTTCGGCGTCTCGCCCGAAAGCAGCTTGATGGCGATGTTGGCGGCGGCCGCTGCCACGATCTCGCTCGGCTTGGAGATGGTGTTGTACTGGTCGCCGGCGATGATCAGCTGCAAGGCCGCGATCGTCGCGTCATTGCCGGTCACCGGCGGCACCGGATCGACGCCGGCCGCCTTGAAGGCCGCGATCGCGCCGCCGCCGGTGCCGTCATTGGCCGCAACCACGCCGAGGATTTTTGGTCCGAAGCGGGTGATCTGGCCGCCGGCCCATTGCTGCGCCTTCGGCGGCGCCCATTCCGGCGTGTCGTATTCGGCCAGGATCTTGTAGCCGCTGTTGTCGAGGCCGGCATGGATGCCCTTCTTGATCAGGCCGGCCGCCGCGTCGGTCGGCGAGCCGTTGATCTGCAGCACGCCGCCGCTGGCCGGATCGACCTTCAGCGCCTTCAGGTGCTCGACCAGCGAGTCGGCGATGGCCTTGCCGATGCCTTCATTGTTGAACGACACATAGAAATCGGCCGGCGCGGTCGGGATCGGCCGGTCGTAGGCGATGACCTTGATGCCCTGGCTCTGCGCCAGCTTGACCAGCGAGGCGGCGGCGGTCGAGTCGACCGGGTCGAGCACGATCGCCTTGGCGCCCTGCGAGATCACCGAGTTGAACTGCTGCTGCTGGCGCGAGGCGTCGGCATCGGCGTTCTGGTAGAGCACCTTGCAGCCCGGGCACAGCTTCTTCATCTCGGCCGCGAAGCCGGGATAATCATGCTGCTCGTAGCGGGTCGAGGCCTGGTCGGGCATCAGGAAGGCGACGGTCGCGTCGGTGACTTCGGCGGCCCTGGCGATAGCGGCGGTGCCGGCCAGCAGCGACAGCGCAAGGGCTGCCACGCCGGCGGACTTGCCAGCGGACTTCAATGAAGATGAAAGTTTGGTCATTCGGTCTTCTCCGTTTCTGGATATGGTTGTAAGAAGGTCGTTGACTGCTTTGGTCTGAAGACACCCATCCGCCCTCGCCCAAACTGCATTGGGAACCGGGACCCGGCGCCGGCCTTTCGAGCCGCGCCGACAACCTCCGCCGACGGAGGAATTCGAGACGAGCGTTCTCCATCGCGAACCGCTCCACGCGGCTCACGTCGTCATGCAAAAGAAAAAATCCTCCCTTGGTTCCTCCCTGGCTCCTCCGTTAAGCGGCTTTTCCCGCGTTGATGTTGTCGGCCAGCAGGCGCCTGAAGCGCGAGGGCGGCATGCCCTTCTCCGCCAGGAACTGCCGGTTGAAATTGGACAGATTGTTGAAGCCGACCTCGTAGCAGATGTCGGTGATCGAGGCCTGCTCGTCGCTCATCAGGATCTGGCAGGCAAGGTTGATGCGCAGCCGCTTCACATACTGCACCAGCGACATGCCGGTGTGACGGCGAAACGAGCGTGAGAAAGCGCCGGTCGATTGGCCGGCGATGGCGGCGAGGTCCGCCTCGTCGAACAGCTGCGTCAGGTTTTCCCTGATATAGGCGAGCGCCTTGTTCATGCCGGCGGTCATGTAGCCGGAGGGATCGGGCCGGTAGCTGGCGCTGGCCAAAAGCTGGAATTCCTGGGCGCGGCTGAGCAGGCCGGCGATCATCATGAACAGCTCGATGCGGCGCACGCCTTGCGCCTGCATCATCTCTTCCATCAGCGGCGCCAGCGCCTTGCTGGTGCGGCTGGAAAACAGCACGCCGCGACGTGACGCCTCGAGCAGAGCCGTGAGCCCCGCCAACTCCGGCAGCACATGCATGGCATCGCCGATGAAACTTTCGGAAAACTGGATGATGCGGCCGCGCAGCGGGATCGAACTGTCCCTGGGGATATCGCTGACCCAATTGTGCGGCAGGTTCGGCCCCGTCAGCACCAGATTGCCCGGCTCGAACTCGCCGATGAAGTCGCCGACGAAATAGCGGCCGTTGGTGAAGATCACCTGATGCAGTTCATATTCGGGATGGAAGTGCCAGCGCACCGTATGGAAGGGGTAGCCGTGCGACCACGCCTTGAAGGACTCACCGCGTCGTATCTGGACAACTTCCAGGTCCGGTTCCATGTCCGTTTCCTCCCGGGCCGGCACGGATATCTGCCGCGTTCGGCCCAATTCCCTAAACCGGCCGAATTGGTTTCGGCTCTGCATTTCAAGAGCCAAGGTACCGGCTCATGACAACAGGCGCCACCACGATTCAAGACAACGGATGATACTTTTTTAACCGGGAGGCGGCGCTCAGAAGCGCTATTCGGGCAGAACAGGTCAGTCTTGCTGACGCGTTCGCTCAATTGACCAACGAGGATGCCGCCCGCCTGGAAAGGAATTCCGGCGTCTCCGTGTTCGCCTGGCTTATCGCAAGACCATGGTCTTCAGGTGCTGTTGTAGCGCCGCATCGTCAGTTCACCTCGTGCGCAGCGCCACCCGTCACCGTCGCGAGGGGCGTGACCATGTCAGGCACCAGTATGTCGTGGCGGCGCGCGAAGCTGACCAGCGTGGCTCGCACCGTCTCCGGATCGATCTCGCCGACGATGCCCGCCTTGCAAGCGTTGAGCGCGACGGCATGGGCGCCGTTGCGGCCGGCGCTCGGCCAGTCCTGCAGCAGTGCGTAAGCTTCCATCACGCTGTCGATCTTCCTCGGAAAGCCCATTCCGACCAGAAGGGTGACCGATTCCTCAAATTGCCCGCGATTCATGGCTTGTGCCTCCTCTCGATTGTGCCTGTAGCGGGCCGAGCACCGGGAGCGCGGCCCGCCGCGGATAGGTGAATGGACTGGCCGATTCCCGTTCAACCGCTGCCGGCGGATACCTCGGATGTTGCCGACACTTGCTGCGCGGCAAGGAACATCAGTGCCGATGCGGCCGTTCGCCGGTTCCAGCCGGCAGCTTCAGCCATGTCGAGCAGCCCTGTCAGCAGCGGCTTCAGCACGTTCCTGCATTCTGTTTCATAGGCCAGGAATTCCTTCGCTTGGTGCGTAGGAGCCGGTACGGATCCGAGGCCAGCCATTGCATCCATCTTTACCTCCACTTTCTCTTCGGATGACGCCCGCTCCCCGCCAGGGAAGCGGGCGGATTGGCCGTGACCTCAGAAGTCCATACCGGCGCCGGCGGGCATTGCCGGGGCGGCGGCTTCCTTCTTCGGCTTCTCGGCCACCATCGCCTCCGTGGTCACCAGCAGGCCGGCGACCGATGCCGCGTCCTGGAGAGCGGTGCGCACCACCTTGGCCGGGTCGATGACGCCCTGGCCGTAGAGATCGCCGAATTCGTTGGTCTGGGCGTTCCAGCCCCAGCCGAATTCGCTTTTCTCGCGCAGCTTGCCGACGATGATCGAGCCTTCGGCGCCGGCATTCTCGGCGATCTGCCGGACCGGCGTTTCGATGGCACGGCGCACGATATCGACGCCAGTCTTCTGGTCCGCATTGTCGGTCTGCACGGCATCGAGCGCCTTGGCTGCCCGCAGCAGCGCGACACCGCCGCCAGGCAGCACGCCCTCCTCGACGGCCGCGCGGGTCGCATGCAGCGCATCGTCGACGCGGTCCTTACGCTCCTTGACCTCGACCTCGGTCGAGCCGCCGACCCGGATCACCGCAACGCCGCCGGCGAGTTTGGCCAGCCGCTCCTGCAGCTTCTCGCGGTCGTAGTCGGAGGTGGTCTCCTCGATCTGCGCCTTGATCTGCGCGACACGGCCCTGGATCTCTTCCTTGCGGCCGACACCGCCGACGATGGTGGTGTTTTCCTTCTCGATTACCACTTTCTTGGCGCGGCCCAGCATCTGCAGCGTCACGTTTTCCAGCTTGATGCCGAGATCTTCCGAGATCGCGGTGCCGCCGGTGAGAATGGCGATGTCTTCCAGCATGGCCTTGCGGCGGTCGCCGAAGCCCGGCGCCTTGACGGCCGCGACCTTGAGGCCGCCGCGCAGCTTGTTGACGACCAGCGTCGCCAGCGCCTCGCCTTCCACATCCTCGGCGATGATCAAGAGCGGCTTGCCCGACTGCACCACGGCTTCAAGCACGGGCAGCATCGCTTGCAGGTTGGAGAGCTTCTTCTCGTGGATCAGCACATAAGGCTCATCGAGTTCGACGCGCATCTTGTCCTGGTTGGTGATGAAATAGGGCGAGAGATAGCCGCGGTCGAACTGCATGCCTTCCACGACTTCCAGTTCGGTCTCGGCGGTCTTGGCCTCCTCCACCGTGATGACGCCTTCATTGCCGACCTTCTCCATTGCCTCGGCGAGGAAACGGCCGATCTCGGCATCGCCATTGGCGGAGATCGTGCCTACCTGCGCGATCTCGTCGTTTCGGGTGACCTTGCGGGCATTGGTCTTCAGTTCGGCGACCACCGCATCGACCGCCTTGTCGATGCCGCGCTTCAAATCCATCGGGTTCATGCCCGAGGCAACCGCCTTGGCCCCTTCCCTGACGATCGCCTGTGCAAGCACCGTTGCGGTCGTCGTGCCGTCGCCGGCAAGGTCGTTGGTCTTGGAAGCCACTTCGCGCACCATCTGGGCGCCCATATTCTCGAACTTGTCTTCCAGTTCGATCTCCTTGGCCACGGTGACACCGTCCTTGGTGATGCGCGGCGCGCCGAACGACTTGTCGATGACGACATTGCGCCCCTTGGGACCGAGCGTCACCTTCACCGCATTGGCAAGGATATCGACGCCGCGCAGCATCTTCTCGCGCGCTTCGGTATGGAATTTCACTTCTTTGGCAGCCATTGGATCACTCCTTTATCTAGGCAGCATTCGTTGACTGGATGGATACGAAGAGCCGTCAGGCGGCCTTCTTCACTTCGGCGATCTCATCGATGACACCCATCACGTCGCTTTCCTTCATGATGAGCAGATCCTCGCCGTCGAGTTTGATTTCGGTGCCGGACCATTTGCCGAACAGGATCCGGTCGCCGACCTTGACATCGAGTTCGACAAGCTTGCCGCTGTCGTCGCGCGCGCCGGGACCGACGGCGAGCACTTCACCTTCCTGCGGTTTTTCCTTTGCGGTATCGGGGATGATGATGCCGCCGGAGGTCTTCTCCTCGGCTTCAAGGCGGCGGACCAGAATACGGTCATGCAATGGACGGAGCGCCATGTCGTTCTCCTCGTGGACAAACAGGTTTTTGAGGTTCCTCCGCACCGAACCGGCAATATCGGACCGGTGCGGAACGCCCCGACCCTTCGTCAGGCATCGCGGCGCATATCGAGCTAGTTTTGCCGTTTTTCGGTTTCAAGAGACCGGCGAAAAAATTTTTCCATTCGACCAGAAAGGGCGCCAACGCACTG
Organism: Mesorhizobium sp. M7A.F.Ca.MR.362.00.0.0; assembly: GCF_004023175.1. Lineage (NCBI taxonomy): Bacteria > Pseudomonadati > Pseudomonadota > Alphaproteobacteria > Hyphomicrobiales > Phyllobacteriaceae > Mesorhizobium > Mesorhizobium sp. M7A.F.Ca.MR.362.00.0.0. The sequence continues at coordinate 12,918 of NZ_RZTF01000068.1, read as the reverse complement.
TTATGGCGCGGCTATTTTCGGAACCCCCGAGCTTCTCGCGACGTTGTTTGAAGAGGAACCGATCGTCCCGGCATGGCATCGGGCGAGTTCAATACGGACGTCGCGGGCTGGAGGCCTGAACGGAGAGATAAGGAGAAAGACATGGCCGATACGGTCAGCAGCGAATTCCGCCTGCAAATGGAAGGTTATGGCCTGACGACGGCCGAAATCCACTATCACCTGCCCGATCATCCGAGCCTGCTTCAGCTCTATGTCTGGCAGGACTATGATCTCGCTCCGGCCTTTCCCGAACTCAAGGGCTTTCTCCAATATTGGGAGCGCGAACTCGACGGTCCGCTGCACTCGGTCCGCGTTGCTCATCACCGGCTCATCCGGCCTTCGGAATGGCGAGCCGTCGAGGGCATCATCACGGTCCACTAGAGGTCTTTGGGACGGACTCCGCTCCTGCTTCGCCCCCCCGGAGCGACAACGTTGGGAGCGACGACGTTGGAGCAGGCTCTTGCCGGCCCCACGCAGCGCCAACAATCTCCGCTCCAGGATTTCCAATTTCCATGTTGTAAAACGATCCTGCCGCGCTAGCCTGAAACCAGATGCGAGGCGGGGAAGAGGAATGGAGCTTCAGCTCAACGGCAAGGTGGCGCTGGTCACCGGCTCGACGCAAGGCATCGGCCGCGCCATCGCCGAGACGCTGGCGCGCTGCGGCGCCGGCGGCCTGCTCGTCACCGGGCGCGAGAAGACCCGCGGCGATGCCGTGGCGGAAGAGCTTTCGCGGCTCGGCACGCCGACGGTCTTCGTCGCCGCGGACCTCGCCGACCCGGCGGCCCCTGCCCTTTTGGCGCAAGCCTGCATCGAGCGCTTCGGCCGCATCGATGCGCTGGTCAACGCCGCAGGGCTGACCGACCGGGCCTCGTTCCTCGACGCCGATCTCGACGGCTGGGCCTCGCTGTTCGCGGTCAACGCGCGGGCACCGTTCTTCCTCATGCAGGCGGCCATCGCCGACATGAAGAAGCGGGGCCAGGGCGGCGCCATCGTCAACATCCTGTCGATCAACGCCCATTGCGGCTCGCCGGAACTCGCCGTCTATTCCGCCAGCAAGGGCGCGCTGGCCACGCTGACCAAAAACGCCGCCAATGCCCATCGCTTCGATCGCATCCGCGTCAACGGCATCAATGTCGGCTGGACCGACACGCCGGCCGAACGTGTCATGCAGGCCGACACGTTGGGCAACGGGCCGGGCTGGCTCGATGCCGCCAACGCTTCGCAACCCTTCGGCCGCCTGTTCTCGACGAGCGACATCGCCAACCTCGCCGTCTTCCTGCTTTCGGATGCTGCCGGGCCGATAACCGGCACGCTCGTCGACCAGGAACAGTGGGTGATCGGGGCGAACCGGTGAGCGCCATCGAAACGCATGCGCCCTTCATGACGCATTTCGGCGTCGGCGCTTTCACCGTTGCCGTCAGAAGTTGGTCGCGATGACGGTGACTGAAAAAGCCTATCGCCCCATTCGCTCAAAGCACCCGCGCCGCCTCACAGCGCCAGGCTCCCCTGCTCCACCTCCTCGGCATTCGGATCTCCCGGTGCGGTGGCCCAGGCCAATTCGACCAGCGTCACGGTGCGCCGGCCTGTCCCGTCGAGTTGGCAGACGATGAGCCCCTGCTCCTCGATATAAGTCAAGAGGCGCCGGGCGCGGCGCAGCGAGTGCGAGCCGTAGGCACGGGCGATCGCGGCGTCGCTCGGGCACGGCCAGCCCTCTTTCGCCGCGCGGGCAATCATCATGAATACGCCCTGCATGTCGTCGGGCAGCAGCGACGCGCGGACGGAAACGTCCCGCCATGCGTCATCCTGCGTCGTCTCGGAACCAAGGCCGGCACGGGCGCGCGTCAGCATGCGGCGGAACTCCGGGAGGTCAGGCACGACCGAGGCCAGGCCTTCGATGCGGCAGCGGACTACGAACTCCTGATAGAGAACGCCAATCACGCGAAAACCGGCATCGGGCTGCGCCAGGATGGCGCGCAGCACACGGTCGACGCGTTCACGACGCTCGGCCAGATCCTCGGCGCTGACTTGCGGCTCCGCCGGTTCGGGGCGCATTTCCAGTGCCGCCGATTTGGCCGCCATCAGCTGGTCGAGCAGGTCCGGCGACGCCGGGCGGCGCGGCGTGCGCACCGTCTCGGGTGGCGGCGCCGCCAGGATGATCGCGCGTGCGTCTTCCAGCGCGGATTCCGGCATTGCCATGAGCCGCGGCGTGCCGTTGCGCGGGCTGGTGTCGGTCGGGCCGATGCGCAGCCCCAGCGGACGGCGCGACAGGGCCGGGCCGAGCGCCATGAACTGCCCGCGTTCCAGATCGCGGAACGCTTCCGCCTGGCGTCGCTCCATGCCCAGAAGATCGGCGGCGCGCGCCATGTCGATATCGAGGAAGGTGCGGCCCATGAGAAAATTGGACGCCTCGGCGGCGACGTTCTTGGCGAGCTTGGCCAGCCGCTGGGTGGCAATGATGCCGGCCAGCCCGCGCTTGCGGCCACGACACATCAAATTGGTCATGGCGCCGAGCGAGAGCTTTCGCGCTTCGTCCGACACCTCTCCGGCCACCGCCGGCGCGAACAGCTGCGCCTCGTCCACCACCACCAGCATCGGGTACCAGTGGTCACGGGCGACCTCGAACAGCCCGCCGAGGAAGGCGGCGGCACGCCGCATCTGGTTCTCGGCGTCGAGCCCTTCGAGATTGAGCACGGTGGAGACGCGATGCATGCGCGCCCGCTCGCCGGCCGCCTGCAGGCCGCGCTCGGTATGCTGCTCGGCATCGATCACCAGATGGCCGTAACGGTCGCCCAGCGAGACGAAGTCGCCCTCGGGATCGATGATGGTCTGCTGCACCCAAGGCGCGCTCTGCTCCAGCAGGCGCCGCAGCAGATGCGACTTGCCGGAGCCTGAATTGCCCTGCACCAAAAGGCGAGTCGCGAGCAGTTCCTCAAGATCCAGCTTCGCCGGGGCGCCCGCGGTCGTCTGTCCCATCTCGATCGCAACGGTCATCTCGACTCAGGCGCTCCTTTCGCAGACGGGCTTATCAACTGGGTCACAGCCCGTCGAGCGTGCATGACCGCCTGCGGCGTGTTGCGCACAACTGTGCAGGCACCGCCTGGAGGGGTCATCAGCCGATGCCTGGCGCAAACTTTGGGTTGACCCCTTCGGACCACGAGGCGACACTCCACCCAACGCTACGAGTGCGAGGAGGAATGCGATGGACGAGCCCGAACGGTGGCGCCACATGTCGACGGCGCCGAAGGATGGCAGCCGCATCCTGGTCACGGTGCGTCCGTCCGAACAGGGACCGGCGGAAGTAGACCTTGCCTATTGGTCGCGTGCCGACCAGTTCGCCTCGGAAGGCTGGCGCGCGTCGGACTCCTCGCCCGGGCGCGTCATCGAATATGCCGACCCGGAACTGAAGTGCTGGATGCCGTTGCCGACGGCAAACCTCAGCCGTGCGTCCATGCCAGCGCCCTGGGAAGGCGAAGACGCCCAGCAGCTGGATGGGTCCGGGATTTAAGCGCGCGGAGAGGCCGGAGATTGGCCAATCTCCCCCTCGTGCGGGAGATTGGCAGCTTCACGGTCGGCAGTCCTCAGAACAGGAACGCGGCCGTGGCGGGGTTGGGCCCGTTGCGGCCTTCGGGCGAATCCATGCCGCGGATCGTCTGCAGGTCCTGGGCATCCAGTTCAAAATCGAAGACATCGAAATTGGCGGCGATGCGATCCCTGCGGATCGACTTTGGAATGACGATCAGCCCCTCTTGGAGATGCCAGCGGATGATCGCCTGGGCGACGGACTTGCCATGTTTTTTGGCGATGCCTGAAATGGTCGGATCGCCGAGCAGCCGGCCGCTGCCCAACGGGCTCCAGCTTTCGATACGGATGTCGTGCTTGGCGTGAAAGTCCCTGACACCGCGCTGCTGGAACTGGGGATGCAACTCGATCTGGTTGACGACGGGCGTCACGCCGGTTTCCGCGATGATCCGCTCCAGATGGTCCTGGTTGAAGTTCGAAACGCCGATGGACTTGATGCGGCCGGCCTGCCGGAGTTCGACCAGCGTCTTCCAGGCCTCGACATATTTGTCCTGGTTGGGCACAGGCCAGTGGATCAGGAACAGGTCGATCTGCTCAATGCCGAGCTTGGCCATGGTGTCATCGAAGGCGCGTAGCGCCGCATCGCGCTGGTGTGCGCCGTTGCGCAGTTTCGAGGTGATGAACAGCTCAGCCCGCGACACGCCGGCGCTGCGGATCGCCTCTCCGACCCCTTCCTCGTTCTGGTAACCTTCGGCGGTGTCGATCAGGCGATAGCCGGCCTCGATGCCCCAACCCACCACCTCGGCGGTAATATCTTGGTCGACCTGCCACACGCCAAGGCCGAGCTGGGGAATGGCGGAGCCGTCGTTCAATGCAATCTGTTCGGGCATGATGGGCTGTTCAGGCATGGGGGGATCCTTTGCAAATCGGGTCCGGGCGGTCTGCCCGGTGCACAGCCTATCTAGGTCCGACAGGATGCGACGACCAGCCGACAGCGGACAAATTGCCGTGTGAAGTGCGCCTGCAAGTGTGACTTTCGGCGTCGGCCGCATCCTCACCGCGGCCGGCGCACCGCCCTCACCACCCCGGCGGATGTGCTGCCGCAATAGAGGCGGTCGCCGCCATCGGATTCCAGCCCCGACACGCCCATGCCGGCCGGCATGTCGAGCTTCTCGAGAACCTTGCCTGATCGCGGGTCGACGCGGCGCAGGTCGCTCTGGTCGCCTTCCCAGGTGGCGTGCCACAGCTCGCCCTCGACCCACGTCACCCCGGTGACGAAACGGTTGGATTCGATGGTGCGCAGGATCGCCCCTGTCTCCGGGTCGATCTGGTGGATCTTGCGTTCGCGATATTGCCCCACCCAGAGCGTCCCTTCGGCCCAGGTCAGCCCGGAATCGCCGCCGCCGCCCGGCGCCGGAATGGTCGCCAGCACCTGGCCGGTATCAGGGTCGATCTTCTGTATCAGGTCGTCGGCAAGCTGGAAGAAGTGCTGGCCGTCCCAGGCGGTGCCGGCATGCGCCGCGACGTCGATCGAGCGCAGCGCTTGGCCGTTTTCCGGGTCGAAGGCGTTCAGCTTCTCGCCCGAGGCGAACCAGACATTGTTGCCGTCAAAACTCACCCCATGCACCCTCTCCACATCTGGAAAGGGTCCGTATTCGCGCAGAATTTCGGCCGCTGACTGTTTCATGTCCTTGTCCTCACTGAGATGGTCCGATGTCACTTCCTAACCGTTCGGCAGCGGGGCCGGGAGTAACAAGGTGGTCGTGAATCCCGCCACCGGCGGCGTCATCCAGCGGCGCGCCCGGCCGTGACCGAAAAACTGCACCTTGCCGGCCTCGCCAAGCTGCTCCAGCGCCCGTTGCACACTGCGTTGGCCGGTGCCAAGCGCCAGCGCCAACGCCGAACTCGCCCAGGATTCACCATCGGCAAGGAAAGCCAGCACCGCCGCGTGCCGCTCCTCGATCGGCCGCGCCAGCACCAGCACCTCGCGTGCCTGGCGCGGCGCCAGCGCGAAGCCCTGGCTGGTCGCGCCGATGTCGGCCAGGCCGCGCAATTCGGTGCGCAGCCGGCCAATCTCGACCCGCAGCCGTGCCCGGTGCGATTCATCGGCGTGCCTGCCGCCGAAGGCTTGCGCGATCAGCCTCGCCCTCGACACATCGCCTGGCCACGCTTCGGCGAGCGTACGGGCCAGCGCAAACAGCACCGGGCGCGTTGCCAGCGAGACCGTTTTCTCCTGTTGGCGCACGACATAGCGAAAGCTATCGACCAGCAATGCCGGCGACGCTTGCAACGCCTCGACGTCCTCAAGCAGCAACGAGCGCTGCTCGCCAGCCGCGATCAGCCGCGCCGCCGGTGTGTCCAGCGCCAGGAATGCGCGATCGACTTCAGCGATGAGCCCCGCAATGCCGGCCTGGCGGGCGGCGTGGCGTGCCCACTCCAACGCCCTGCGCGCCCGCTTCGTCTTGAGGCGCCGCATCGCGATGCCGGCGACGGCCAGCTCGTGGGCGGCGCGCGAGGCCGGCGGAAGCGGCATCGGATCGAGCCCGCCCAGCACGTCTTCGGCCTCGTCGAGACGGCCGATCAATAGCAGGCGGCGCACCTTGAGGTGGCCGGCATGCGCTGCGTTCAGCCGGTCGCCATGCTTTTCCAGCGTCGCCCGCGCCGCATCCAAAGCCTTGGCCGGCCAGCCGAGATCGCGTGAGACCAGCGCGATCTCGGCCTCGGCAACGACGCATCTCGCACGCGCAACCGCCTCTTTCGGGCCGAAGCCACGCGCGGCCCGCCGCAGCAGCGCCTTGGCGCGATCAAGATCGCCAAGTTGCGCCATGGCGATGCCGCGCAGCGCCAGCGCCGGCGGATCCTCGCGCAGGGCGACGCGATCCAGCGCGCCGAGCGGATCGCCTCCGGCCAGCGCCAGCGCCGCGGCGGTGATCAGCGAATCCATTCAAATCCCGTCACACTTGTAACTCCCACCCTTGTGCGTCGCCGCCCTAACTTAAATCCGTACCATGAACCGGCAAGCCGCATCGGCCAACTCTATCGGCAACGTGCGGCACGCCAAGGGAGAACCGACAATGCCAACCGACACTCCTCTCCATGACGCGGCCGAAGGCACCGTGAGGATGCGCCACCCCTGCTGCGACGGGCCGGCTCCTGCAAATCCCGTCACACTTGTAACTCCCACCCCCGCGCTTCACCGCCCTATTCTGGCTGACAGCAAGCGACAACAGACTGGCAAAGGAGACGACCAATGACCAAGCACATCGCAATGAAGACCCCGCCGATCGTTTCGAGGCAGGACTGGGACGCCGCACGCGAACAGATGCTGGTGAAGGAAAAGGCAACGCTGCGCGCCAGGGACGCATTGGCCGCCGAGCGCCGGCGCATGCCGTGGATGGAAGTCGACAAGGCCTATCTATTCGAGGGGCCGAACGGCAGAGCGAGCCTGCTCGATCTGTTCGAAGGCCGCCGCCAGCTGATCGTCTATCGCGCCTTCTTCGAGCCGGGCGTGCATGGCTGGCCCGATCACGCCTGCCGCGGCTGTTCGCTGGGCGCCGACCAGGTCGGCCACCTCGCCCATCTCAACGCCCGCAACACCACTCTTGCCTACGCTTCGCGTGCCCCGCAAGCCGACATTGCGCGGCTGAAGCAGCGGATGGGCTGGCAGATCCCCTGGTACACAATCACTGACAGTTTCGACAAGGACTTCGGGGTCGACGAATGGCACGGCCACAACGTCTTCATCCATGACGGCGACCGCATCTTCCGCACCTATCTCATCAACAGCCGCGGCGACGAGGCGATGGGCACCGTCTGGAGCTATCTCGACGCGACGCCGCTCGGCCGCCAGGAAATTTGGGAGGATTCGCCCGAAGGCTATCCGCAGACCCCGCTCTATTCCTGGTGGAACTGGCACGACAATTACGACGCCGGGGCCGACAAGAAATGGGAAGAAGTGTCTGCTGCCGGCGAGGCTGCGTTCCGCGACAAGGGCGAGCAGTAACGGTTGTTCAGTCTGGGTTCCTCTCCCCACTCCGTGGAGAGAGGAACCTGTCGTGGCTGGCATGATCATCAAGGATCAAGGCGATGAGCGATATCCATACAGGTGCCGGCAAGATCCCAGAAGCCACCACCCTCGGGCTGGCCGACTGGCTTTGCCTTGCCGCGGCACCGACCTTCGCCGTGATGGCGCTGCTCACCTGCATCTTCAGCGGTGATGCGGCCATGCAGTGCATGGGCACCGACGCCTCGCCCCTCACGGGGATGGCCGCGATGTATCTGCTGATGAGCGCCTTCCATCTGGCGCCCTGGCTGCGGGTGATTTCCGGCAGGCAGGCCCGCTAGGCGCAGCGCGCCGTTCCAATTCCAGACACCCCGCAAATCGGAGAAGACAATGAGACTTGTCAGGCTGAGGGCGCCGGGCGGCTTGGGCAATCTCGGCCTGGTCGAGGAAGATCCGCCCCAGCCAGGGCCGGGCGAGGTGCTGGTCAGGATCCGGGCCTGCGCGTTGAACATGCGTGACGACTTTGCCGTGCAAGGCAAGATGCCTCTCGCCGACGGCCGCGTTCCGCTCTCCGACGGCGCTGGTGAGGTGATCGCCGTCGGCGACGATGTCGATGCGTTCAAGGCAGGAGATCGCGTTGTCAGTGTCTTCTACCCCTGGTGGCTGGACGGCGACATGACGCCCTCGACCCGGCGCGATATTCCGGGAGACAGTTTCGACGGCTTCGCCAGCGAGTATGTGTGCATGCCGGCGCACGCTTTCACCAAGGCACCGGCAGGCTATACGCATGTCGAGGCGGCGTCGCTCACCTGCACCGGCGTTACCGCCTGGCGCGGCCTGGTTGTGTGCGGCAAGGTGAAGCCGGGCGACGCGGTGCTGGTCCTCGGTTCGGGCAGTGTATCGCTGTTCGCGCTGCAATTCGCCAAAGCCGCCGGCGCCCGGGTCATCGCCACCTCATCCGACGAGCAGAAGCTGGAAAGGCTCACGCGCCTCGGAGCCGACGCCGTCATCAACTACAGGTCCGTCCCGGACTGGGGTCGCAAGGCCAGGGACCTGACGGGCGGGCGCGGCGTCGATCACGTGATCGAGGTCGGCGGACCCGCCACGCTGGCGCAGTCGATTACCGCCTGCCGCACGGGCGGTCACATCGCCCTGGTCGGTGTGCTGACCGGCTTTGCGGCGGAAGTCTCTATCCCCGCCCTGTTTTCCAACCAGATCCGCATCAGCGGCATTTCCATCGGCAGCCGGGCCGACCAGGAGGATATGATCCGCGCGATAGAGACTATCAGGCTGAAGCCCGTCATTGACCGCCACTTTCCGCTGCAGGACATCGCCACCGCCTTCGCGCATTACGAAACCCAAAAGCATTTCGGCAAGGTCTGCCTCGACGTTTGAGCGGCCTCCGCCAGCAGCACGATGAAGGGGACCGTCGGGCCCGCGCCTTCGTCGTGATCCTGCCTAGGTCGCGATGTCGTTGACCGGCATCAGGGGCTTGGGAAGGCCGGCCTCGCCGAGCCCGCTGCGCAACTCGATCTCGATGTCGCGGCAGATCTGCGAGATCGGGACGTCGTTGGCGTTGCCTTCGAACGGGTTGGCGCTGCTTTCGCCGACCTGGTCGAGGGACATGTAAGCCCAGCCGAGCAGCGTGCTGAACGGGATCGTCAGCCAGATTGCGATCGACCCGAGCGCGCCGCCCAGTTTGCCCATATCGGCAAAGACGGGAACGACCCCGAACGGCAACAGCGTGCAGAAGATCATCACGAACATCGAACTGACGATGGCGTATTGCCGGGGATAGGGATTGTTCTTGATGCGATCGCAGCGCGCCTGCTGGTCATGGAAGTCGCGGATCAGCTTGGTCAGTTCGCCATAGATCTGAGGAGGGAGCTTTGTGTCCTTGAACAGCGCATTGACCTGGACAGATTGCAGTTCGAGCAGGGCTATCGCCGGCTGGGGCGATTTCAGGACGTCCTCGGCCTGTTCGGCGAGCAGCGGACGCAATTCGTCGGCGATCGAGCTCGCATCCTCATGGATGCGGTAGCGCCGCCGGTATTCGATATTGGCGGCCCGCGCCATGGATTCCCATGGCATCGGCCGGCGCAGGGAAAAACGCAATGCCGTCATCCAGGCGATGTGGCGATAGATGAGCTGTCTGGCCGTCGGCGCGTCGAGGAAATCCCTGCAGAAATTGGACCACAACCGGCTGCTGGCCGTAATTTGCGTAAAAGCCTGCAGCGCGTCGCTGCTGCGGGTGAACACCTGCGAATTCTTGAACCCGGCAACGAGTGACACGGTGGTGCCAAGCACCAGCACCACCGACCATGGCACCGAAAACCCGGCGATGCCTGGAAGACGGTAGGCCGCCACGGCCAGTCCGCTCACCACCACCATGTAGATGACGCTGCGCCGCGACCAGAGCGCGAAATCCACTATTTTGTAGGAACGGCCTACATACATCGGGTCCCCTCAAATCGACAGGTGTGGTTTTGCACGGGCGGAATCTCGTCACCTCATTGTGCCTTTGCAGCCCCGAACCGCAACCCGTCCATCAACAGCTTGACCAGCCGGCGCGAGCGGTCGCGCCATTCGGGGGTGTCGGGCGCTGAATAGATGCCGCCCAGCGCGTGCAGCACATCGGAAGCGTCGACGTCGCCGCGGATGGTGCCGTCGGCCACCGCCGCCTCGACCAGCTGCCGCAAGGCTTGCGACACCCGGCCGAACGTGTCGGAAAACAGCGTCGAATTGGTGGTGAGCACAATGCGCAGGCTGGTCGCCAGGCCGCGCTTGGTGGCGATGTAGTCGACGAAGCGCTGCATCCACTGTTCCAGCGCGACATCGGACGGATGTTTCTGGGCAAGCTCGCCGGCGGCCGCGCACAGCGCCTCCACCTCGCGGCGATAGACCACCTCGACCAGATGCTCGCGCGTCGGGAAATGCCGGTAGAGCGTGCCGATGCCGACGCCGGCGCGGCGCGCGATCTCCTCCAGCGAGCCATCGATGCCGCGCTCGGCAAAGACCGACACCGCCACCTCGACCAGCCGGTCGCGGTTGCGCCGCGCATCGGCGCGCAACGGCTTTGCGTCTACGGCCTCGGCCTTCTGTTCAGCAATGGCGGACGGCTCGCTGGCCAATTTTTTCTCCACATCGTGTCAGGGGGCTTGAACCCGGCCGGTTCAGCCACCACGTATTAAACGGAGGCGCCTCCGTTTTAGTGGAGCACCTTTATCATATAATCAGGGGAACCGGTATGTCACGTCTTTCGAACACGCAAGCCGACATCTCCCCTGCCCGCCTGCCTCGCGGGAGATCCGCTGCCATCTCCGCTTTCGCCGTCAAGACCTGACCGAATGGTTACCTTGCCCTTCCGCGGCAAGGCACCAGTTCAATCCCATCCGCGTCAAGCAACTGGAGCCAGACGCCCATGACCAGCCTTCCCATCACCCTCACCATCAACGGCCACCGACACGAACTGGAGGTCGATCCACGCGTAACCCTGCTCGACCTGCTGCGCGAGCGGCTCGATCTCACCGGCACCAAGAAGGGCTGCGACCGCGGCCAGTGCGGCGCCTGCACGGTGCTGGTCGACGGCAAGCGCATCAACTCATGCCTGGCGCTGGCGGTCAGCCATGACGGCGCCCAAGTCTTGACCATCGAAGGCGTCGCCCACGGCGAGGAACTGCATCCTGTGCAGGCCGCCTTCATCGCCCATGACGGCTTCCAGTGCGGGTTCTGCACACCCGGCCAGATCATGAGCACGCTCGGCCTGATCGCCGAGGCACAGGCCGGCGACGATCCCGAACGCATCCGTGAGGGGCTGAGCGGCAACATATGCCGCTGCGCGGCCTATGGCGGCATCGTCGAGGCCGTCCTGGAAGCCCAGCAACAGCTTGTCAAAGCCGACCGGAGGACCGCGGCATGAGAGACTTCGACTACATCAGGCCCGCCACCATCCTCGACGCCATCGCCGCGGCAGCCGAGCCGGGTTCGGCCTATCTCGCCGGCGGCACCAATCTGCTCGACCTGATGAAGGGCGGCATCACCAGTCCCGAGCGTATCGTCGACATTTCCCGGCTGCCGGAGCTCAACCGCATCGAACGGCTGGACGATGGCGGCCTGCGCATCGGCGCGCTGGTCCGTAATGCCGACCTTGCCTACGATCCGGCGTTCGCCAAATCCTATCCGGCGGTGGCTGAGGCGCTGCTGTCGGGTGCTTCGGCGCAGCTTCGCAACGCCGCCACCGTCGGCGGCAATCTGTTGCAGCGCACGCGCTGCAGCTATTTCTACGACACCGCCAGCGCCTGCAACAGGCGCGAGCCAGGCGCCGGCTGCGATGCGCTGGGCGGCGAGAACCGCCTGCACGCCGTGCTAGGCTGGAGCGACGCCTGCATCGCCACCCACCCGTCGGACTTCTGCGTGCCGCTGGTGGCGCTCGACGCCGTGGTCGAGATCGAGGGCAAGAAGGGCCGGCGTCATGTGACACTGGAGGAATTCCACCGGCTTCCCGGCGAAACGCCGCAGCGGGAGAATGCGCTGGAGCCCGGCGACCTGATCGTGGCGGTGCGCCTGCCGGCGGAGGCGGCCTCCTTCTCCGCCAATGCCCGTTACCTGAAAGTCCGCGAACGCACCTCTTATGCTTTTGCCGTCGTATCGGCCGCGGCAGCGCTCGTCGTCGATGGCGGCAAGATCCGCGCCGCAAGGCTGGCACTGGGCGGCGTCGCGGCCAAGCCGTGGCGAGCCCGAACGGCGGAAGCCGTCCTGCTTGGCGCGGACGCCAGCGAGGCGACCTTCTCCAGCGCCGCGGACGCTGCCTTGGCCGATGCCAGCCCCTCCGGCGACAATGCCTTCAAGATCGAGCTTGCCCGCCGCATCGTGGTCAGGGCGCTGATATCTGCGCTTTCGGGAACGCCCGAGCGTCTGCCAGCCCTTCCTGCCTCCCCGTTCTCGAACATTCCCGGAGCGCGCCATGACGCTTGAACTCAGCCTCAACCAGCAACCCGCCCATGCCCGGCAGGGCTCCAGCATCGGCCAGCCGCTGACCCGCCGCGACGGCTTTCTGAAAGTCACCGGAGCCGCGCGCTATGCCGCCGACAACCACCCGCCCGGCATGCTCTACGCCGTGCTGGCGGTCAGCAGCATCGCGCGCGGCCGCGTTGCCGCTCTGGATATCGAGGCGGCCAAGGCGCACCAGGGCGTGGTCGAGGTGATGACGCCCAAGAACCGGCCGGCGCTCGCCGCTGACCCGGACGCCAAGGACCACCCCTTCATGTTCCGGCTCGACCTGCTGCAGAACGATCAGGTCCGCTACCCCAACCAGAGCATCGCCGTGGTAATCGCCGAGACGCTGGAGGCGGCAACCG
>NZ_RZTF01000690.1:666-1684 GCF_004023175.1 Mesorhizobium sp. M7A.F.Ca.MR.362.00.0.0 | reverse complement strand
GCAGCAGACCAACGCCCAGAACGGGGTGATCGCCAGCCTGGTGCCGGCCATTGCCGGGCTGCAGCAGTCGATGGGGATCGTGTCCGAAAAAGTGGCCAGGATCGAGCAGACCGTCACGCAAACGCAGAAGACGGTCGAACAGGTCAAGCAGACAACCGACACGGTGGCGAAGAAGGCCGACGAGATCGCCTCGGCCCAGCAGCAGCAGACGCAGCAGACGGCGGAGGTGCAGAAGACCACCGACGAGGTGAAGAAGCAGACCGAGACGCTGGCCGCCGGCCAGGCGCAGCAGCAGGCCCAGACCGAGAAGCTGCAAGAAACGACGCAGCAGATCGCCGCCTCGATCGACACCATCGCCAAGGGCTTTGCCGCCTTGGCCGCACAAGGCGGGGCGATCGCCGAGCCGAAGCGGCCGGACGAGTTCTACCACAATGCCCGCGTCTACGAGCTGTCCGGCGACATGCTCAACGCGCGGCGTTCCTATCTCGCCTTTGCCGGTTTCGACGTCGACGCCATCGACCCCTACACCCGCTTTGCCACGCTGCTTCGGGTGCAGGACGGCAAGGCCGGCGCCCGCGAGGTGTTCGGCGCGCTTGCCGACAAGGGCAAGGCGCTGTCGATCAAGCTGGTGCATATCCAGCAGTTCGACGACGCCCAGCGGCTCGACAAGCTCAACGCCTTCATATCAGCCAATGCGGATTTCGCGCCGGCCTATTTCCTGCTGGCGCAGGAGTTTTCGGAAGATCGGCTCGGCGCCCAGACGCTGGCCGACAAGCGCAACGAGGCCAAGGCGCTGACCAGGTTCGTGTCCTACGAGAAGGATGGCGGGCTGCTCAAATATTTCGTCGACCAGACGCAGCTCGCCGACTGGCTGGACCGCAGCCGCAGCCGGCTGGCGGCACTCGGCGACGTGCTCGATCCCGCCCGCTTCGTGCCTTCGCTGACGCCGATGCGCTCCAACCAGGGCTGGTCGATGACCATCTCGCTGCCGGAGCCGGCAACCGCCATCTCCTGGCGC
>NZ_RZTF01000690.1:0-656 GCF_004023175.1 Mesorhizobium sp. M7A.F.Ca.MR.362.00.0.0 | reverse complement strand
GGGCGACAGGGGCCCGTTCACCGACACCGGTTTCCTGGCGATGAACGACCAGACGACCGGCAAGCCGATGGCCAATCCGAGCTTCGAGATGCCCGACAGCACCGTGGCCGGCATCATCGCCATCAAGTATCTCGATATCAGGGGCCGCGAGACCGGCCCGTTCGACATCCGCTTCGACCCCGAGACCGCCCTTCAGCAAGGCAACAAGCAGATCCTCGACCAGTTCTGGACCTCGTGGATCGCCTTCGATGCCAGCGGCAACCATGGGCTGGTCTACTTCACCCAGATGCTGTCCTACCGCTGCGCCATCAAGCAGGTGCATTACAGCCTGAACGGCGCGGCGCTCGACAAGGAGATCAAGATGCCGCCCTGCGACAAGAAGGACCCTTACGCCATCCCCTACGACTACCAGCCCTATTTCAAGGTCGCCGACAGCGTGAAATCGATGTCGGTGCAGGTCACCTACACCGACGACACCAAGTCGCCGGTGCGGGAATACAAGCGGCAGTAGAGGCGCCCACCCTCCCCCTTGTGGGGAGGGCTATCGCACGTGGAATTCTTGAGATGTCTGCCCGGCACGGACCCCCACCCCTAACCCCTCGCCACAAGGGGGAGGGAGACTTCCGTTGGCGCAGACCCAGGCTAGTCGCCTGTCT
>NZ_RZTF01000689.1:386-1698 GCF_004023175.1 Mesorhizobium sp. M7A.F.Ca.MR.362.00.0.0 | reverse complement strand
CGGGTTGCCCGCGAATTGGACCGGCTCATCACCGAGCGGGGCCGCCCGAGGATGATCGTCAGCGACAACGCCCTAAGCGCGGAACGAAATGGAGCCTGCAGTCAAGGTCTCTCTGTTCGTCAGCATGCCCTTGCTGCGTGACGTTGGTCAAGTCGTCGAACCAGGCGGCTTCCACCGGCAAGGGAAAAGGTCTCGTCCATAGCAAACACAGGGTCCGCACGAAGGCGGCCCTCCCGTCCTCAACACGAGCTTCTGATCCAGGCGGAAGACCCGAACATTATCTACAGGGTCATCGAATCGGTGCCCTCACGGCCCTAGCTGACAGAGGTTCTTCCACCTGGCACCCGCCCTTCAACGAAGGGCCGGTAGTCGGAACCACCTTTGACGACAGCGTGCACGACGCGGGCCATCTTGGCGGTAATAGCGGTCATTGCCTTGCGGCGTAGATCGGGATTGTCGCGATCCCGCGCAATGTAGCGTTCGAACTTATGACGGAAGCCATTCTCCCGCTGGCGGATGGCGACTTGTCCGGCGATCCACAGGGTGCGGCGCAGCCGAGCATTGCCGAATTTGGAAAGGCGGGTCTGGCCCCGATATTGGCCTGACTGCTGTGTCGAGAGGTCCAGCCCGCAGAACTTTACAAACTGGCGTTGATGAGCGAAACGGCGAAGATCGCCGGCTTCGGCAATGATGGTCAATGCGTTGATCGGTCCAATGCCCGGGATTTGTCGCAGGAGCTGATAATCCTGGCTGTGCCGCAACAGCTCGTCGGCCTGCGCTTCGATCTCATTGCGCTGCCGGATCAGGCCGCGTGCTTCGTCAATGACCATCCGGAACATGCGAATGGCAGGGGCATCAAGCGGCAGCGGCAGTCCGGTCGATGAGCGCGCCGTCTCGTAAATATCCATCAGAATCTGTGTCTTGCTGACCTTGCGGCCGACGACATCCCACGCTGCTGTCACAAACTCCTCCTTTGTCAGCGCCGTGATGCTTGCTGGCGTCGGAAAGGCATGGAGGAAGGCGAAGAACCAGTCGCTGCGGCTGTTCCCCCGGAATCGATCGATCTCGGGAAAATACAGTGGCAGGTAGTGCGTCAGGATACGGTGCTGGATCTCGGTCTTGGCCCTGGCGATCGCTTCATGGGTCTTCGACAGTTCCTGCACGTCGTTGATGCCGGCGCGCAGCGGATCATGGTAGACCTGCGTCGCCTGGATCCTGAGCATGTGCAGCATCACCTGGGCATCCTTTGGATCGTTCTTGTCCCAGCTGTTGTGCAACGCTTCTCGTGTTCGGGCCAGCGCCAGCGACGACA
>NZ_RZTF01000689.1:0-376 GCF_004023175.1 Mesorhizobium sp. M7A.F.Ca.MR.362.00.0.0 | reverse complement strand
CGCCATGCTATCGGCCGGTGATAGTTCCCGGTCGCCTCAAAGGCGCAGACCACAGGGCGGCCGTACGCCTGCAGCACTTCGATCAGATGGTCGTGCTCAACACGGGTGTTGAGGACCAAAAGGCGACGCCGGCGCTTGTGGCCCGGTGCTTCGATCAGCACTTCTGTCATTGCGCACCTTGGCAATGTCGATCGCTACCAGCACCGCGGCGGCGGGTGTAAAATCTGAAGTGGTCATGGTCGGTCTCTCCGGAATGGGTTGTGAACATTCACATTCTAGATAAACTTTGACTGGCCATGGCCGCCTCGACAGCGGTGCGCGCCTGCAGCGAAAAGCTGCGCGCACCGCTCTCTCGGTCGCCGCGGCTCCTTCATTC
>NZ_RZTF01000688.1:861-1705 GCF_004023175.1 Mesorhizobium sp. M7A.F.Ca.MR.362.00.0.0 | reverse complement strand
GGAAGCGAGGCTGTGGGAGACGGTGACAAGGCTGGAGCCGCTGAAGCCGAAATTCGTCTCGGTGACCTACGGCGCCGGCGGCTCGACGCGAGAGCGCACCGCGCGCACTGTAAAGCGCATCCTGACGGAAACCGGTATTCCTGCAGCGGCGCATCTGACCTGTGTCGGGGCAACGCGCGACGAGGTCGACGCGGTCATCCAGGATTACAAATCGATCGGTATCAACCGGTTCGTGGCGCTGCGCGGCGACCCGGCCTCCGGCGTCGGCGGACCGTATCGGCCGCATCCCGGTGGCTACGAGAACGGCGCGGAACTGGTCGCCGGGCTCAAGGCGATTGCTGATTTCGACATCTCCGTCGCGGCCTATCCGGAAAAACATCCGCAAAGCCCCGATTTCGCCACCGACATCGAGATGCTGAAGCGCAAAGTCGACAATGGCGCGACGCGTGCCATCACTCAGTTCTTTTTCGACAACGATCTCTACGAGCGCTATGTCGAGCGCGTCCGCCGCGCCGGCATCTACATCCCGATCGTGCCGGGTATCCAGCCGGTTCACAGTTTCAAGCAGGTCGCGAACTTTTCCGCGAGGGCGGGCGCGCATGTGCCCGGCTGGCTGGCGGAGCGTTTCGAAGGCCTCGACCGGGACCCGCAGACGCATGCGCTGGTGGCGTCGGCGGTGGCGGCCGAACAGGTGATGGACCTTGTCGAGCGCGGTGTCGGCGATTTCCACTTCTACACCATGAACCGCGCCGATCTGGTCTTTGCCATCTGTCATATGATCGGCATCCGCTCGCACGAGGCGGCGGCCGCCGGATCAGCTGCGGCATGAGAGTGGGTTGAACGA
>NZ_RZTF01000688.1:0-852 GCF_004023175.1 Mesorhizobium sp. M7A.F.Ca.MR.362.00.0.0 | reverse complement strand
CCGGGAAAAACCCGGCCTTTTGAATTGGTTGGACTATTTGGGTGCTGGTCTTCCCCGCTTTGGCGGTCAGGGAAGGAAGCCCATAATAAGGGCTCCGATAAAGGCGAACGCAGCACAGATCATCAATGCGTTGATAGGCCTCGTAAGTCCCATGACATAGCCTCCTCTTAAAGAGCTATGTCACGGAGTCTAGGTTCATTTGTGCCACAGGCAAGCGGAAAATGTGCTGCATTGCGACGTGATTGTGAAATCCGCGACATGTCTTTTGCCGTTAGGCTTTGAAACTCCTAAGCAAAAACCGGCTTCAGGCCTGTGAATAAAATGTGGCCGACTCGTGTCGCTGCCGTGTCATGGCAGCGCTACCGCTGCGGAAGCCGAATTCAACTTTCGCGATGCGGGGGGCAATTGGGTGGTTAGAGCATCCTTTGCGCGTCCAGTGGACGCGCGGCGCTCTAACGTCGGCCGAACAACCGCCCGTCAATGGTGACGAGGCCGAGCGCGATCAGCACCACGCCGCCGATTTCGAACAGTTCCAGCCGCTCGCCAAGGAACAGGAAGCCGAGCAGCATCGCGCTGGCCGGCACGACAAGCGTGACCAGCGAGGCGTTGGTCGCGCCGGCCGAGGCGACGAGGTTGAAATAGAGGATGTAGGCGAAGGCGGTCGACAGCAGCGCCAGTGCCAGCACCGCCGCCCAGACCGGCGGCGAGGCCGAGAACAGGCCGGATGGACCGTGGGTGAAGAGCACGATCGGGATCATGATGATGGTCGATGCCGTCAACTGTCCGGTGGCGATGATCGGCGAGGGCACGCCCCTGAAGCGGCGGGCAACCATCAGCGCGACGGCATAGGAC
>NZ_RZTF01000687.1:0-1707 GCF_004023175.1 Mesorhizobium sp. M7A.F.Ca.MR.362.00.0.0 | reverse complement strand
CCGCCGCCGTCCGGTTCAGCTCCTCCAGCAGATACGCACGCTCCGCAGCCGGCAGGATGGCCAACTCGCGCACCGGCGTGTTGGGGGCATGCTCCAGCGCCTCTGTCAGTTGCTCGAGCGCGTGCTGCATGTAGCCGCAGACCCGATCCGCAGAGACAGGCTCGGCCACCTGCGCCGTCAAGCCGAGCGCCTCGCCATAATCCTCCACCGACAGGGTCAGCGGATAGTTGGTGCGTTCCTTGTCGCCCAGCCATTCCATGCCGGACAGACCATCTGCCGTCCCGGAGCCGGCCATGGCCGCCGGCGTATTGTGACGGTAGTTCAAAAGCGCGCCGAACAGCGGCGCCGGCGCCGCAACGCCGCTGCAGCGTTGCGCCAGCGCCAGCGAGGCATGCTCGTGCGCCAGCAGCTCGGAAAGCCTCGCATGCGTGGTCCGCACGCTCGCCGCGACCCCGGTCCCGTCCAGGTCAAGCCGCACAGGCAGGGTGTTGATGAACAGGCCCATCGTGCGGTCGGCGCCCGCGCCCGCCTGCATGCGGCCGAACAGCACCGTGCCGAACACCACCTGCTCTCGGCCGCTGCTGCGCGCCACCACCTGACCCCAGGCCAGATGGCAAAGGCTCGCCAGGCTCACCCCAAGCCGCCTCGCCTGTTCCCGCAGCCGATCATTGAGCGCCTGCGGCAGCATCCGATGCGCCTCGCCGACGCCGCCGCCGTCGCCGTAGACCTCGCTTAAGCCGAACGGCGTGGTCGGCTCATCGATGTCGGCCAGCATCGTCCGGAAGAACTGCTCATGCGCCTTGGCATCGACATCCAGCCGCGCCTGCGCCACCAGATTGCGGAACGGCTGCGGTGCTGGCAGCTCATGCCCGCGTCCCTCGAGCACGGCCCGCACCTCGGCATGCATCACTTCCAGCGTCGTGTGATCGCCGATCAGATGATGCTGCAGCTCCAGCAGCAGCCAGCGTGTGCTGCCGGGCTCGCGCGCGATCACAAACTGCAACAAGGGCGCCCGGCCAACATCGATGCGATGCCGCAGCGGATCAAACCGGCGCCTGAGCTCATCGGCGCCGGAACCGTCACAGGCATCCAGCTCGACCTCGCTCACCTCCAGCGGCGCACGACGCCACACCACCTGGGCCGGGCTCGACAGCCCCTCCCAGACAAAGGCCGTGCGCAGGGTGTCGTGCCGGTCCACCACCTGCTGAACCGCGCCAAGATAGCGCTCCAACAGGCCGCGATCGGCAAACGCCATCTGCGACACCAGCAGGTAGGGATCCCCCTTCGTCGCCAAAAGATGATGGAACAGGATGCCGTCCTGCAGCGGCGACAGGCCATAAATGTCCTGGATGTTGCCGACACCACCGGGCACCGTGGCGACGATCCGGTCGATCTCCGGCTGGGCCAGCTCGATGAGCGGCAGCATCTGCGGCGTAATCGCCGTGCTCTGTTCGGTGATCAGGTTGGCAGGCACCGCGACCTCGTGATGGCTGCCAAGGCTTGCGGCAAGATCGGCCAGCACCGGCCTGGCGAACAGGGTGCGCACCTCCACCCCAAGCGACAGCTGCCGCAGCCGCTCCATCAGCTGCACGGCCAGCAGCGAGTGGCCGCCGAGCTCGAAGAAGTGGTCGTGGCGCCCGACCCGCTCGACACCGAGAAGCTCCGCCCAGATCTGCGCCAGCGCCGTCTCGACCGCGCCGCGCGGCG
>NZ_RZTF01000686.1:0-1716 GCF_004023175.1 Mesorhizobium sp. M7A.F.Ca.MR.362.00.0.0 | reverse complement strand
TTACTAATCAGCATATTGGCTCGATCGACGACAATGTATGACCGGACGCGGAAGCTGTCCCCTGAGGTAGAATCGAAACTTGACAGCAAGGACGGCCGAGAATGAGCCGACAGCGATGTCAGCGCAGCGCGCGAAATACTCGGCTTAATTTTTGAGCGCATAGGTAGAACCTTGAATGGTTGCGCGGCCACGCCGCCAATCTGGTTGCGCTCGCACCCGCACGGCCCACCTCCAGGTGGCTGCCCGCAACTGGCCATCGCCTTTTGGCCGTCGGGGCGCTATTGGCAAGGTCACGATACGCCATGGTGATCTGAATGCGCTTTCTGTTTGTCCTGATCCTGCTCGTCGGCGCCGGCATCGGTGTCGTCTATCCCTGGGCGATGAGCAACTTCTCCGGCCATGAGATCGGCACCTGGCGGGTCTATGAGCAGGGCCGCTTCAAGCCGCTGACGGTGCCGCTCTCCGGCCGCGACGCGCCGGTGCGGGTGCTGGTCGACCTGACCGCAAGAGCAGAGCGCATCGTTTCGCAGCAGCGCACCGTGCTGACGCTGACCGCTGCAAGCAATGGCCGCACGGTGCTCGCCTCGACGCTGCAGTTCAACCATTCCGACAACCCTCGCCAGGTCAGTCCGCAACTGCCCGACAAGATCTTTCGCGACGAGGCCGGCGTGATCGCGACCGTCAGTCCGGGCCCCTATACCTTCACCGTTGGAGCGGGTGATGCCGACGACATACCGATGCGGGCGGTCGATCTCATCCTGCGCTCCGGCGCCGGCGAGATCGACAGCCGTGCACGGCCGGTCGGCTTCGCGCTGATGGCGATCGGCCTGATCGGATTCTTGCTGACTTTGCGCACTCGTGGCGGCCGGCCAGAAAATCCGAACTCGCAGCCGCCACCGCCGCGTTGGGGCAGGGGCTGATGCATGTCGCCCAAAAGTGTGCAGCGGTTTTGGGACAACGACATGCATAACGGCACAAAACCATGAACTACCGCCACGCCTATCATGCCGGGAATTTCGCTGACGTCGTCAAGCATGTCGTGCTGACGCGCTTGCTCGAGTATCTGAAGCAGAAGGATAAGGCGTTTCGGGTCGTCGACACCCATGCCGGCATCGGCCGCTACGACCTGTCGTCCGCCGAGGCGCAGAAGACGGGTGAGTGGCAAGGCGGCATCGGCAGGCTGATCGATGCCCCGTTCGCCGCTCCGGTGGCGGCGCTGCTCGCGCCTTATCTGGAGACTATACGGTCGCTCAACCCCGAGGGTGGCATCCAGAAGTACCCCGGCTCGCCGTTGATTGCGCGCCATCTCATGCGCAAGCAGGATCGGCTGACGGCGATCGAGCTGCACCCCAATGATGCCGCGAGGCTGAGGACGTTCTTTGCCGGCGATTTCCAGGCCCGGATCATCGAGCTCGATGGCTGGCTGGCGCTCGGCGCGCATCTGCCGCCGAAGGAAAAGCGCGGCCTTGTCCTCATCGATCCGCCATTCGAGGAAGCGGGTGAGTTCGAACGCCTCGTCGACGGGCTGATAAGGGCGCACAAGCGGTGGCCCGGCGGCATCTACGCGCTCTGGTATCCGATCAAGGACCGCAAGGCGATCATCGCCTTCCGCAAGGCGCTGAAGCAATCCGGCATTCCGAAGCTGCTCGATATCGAGTTCGAGATCAGGCCGGCCTCTTCGGAACCCAGCCTCGACGGCAGCGGTCTGCTGGTCGT
>NZ_RZTF01000685.1:0-1721 GCF_004023175.1 Mesorhizobium sp. M7A.F.Ca.MR.362.00.0.0 | reverse complement strand
TCCTGGCCGAGCTCGGCGTCGGGCTGAAACTGTTGCCCGAACAAGGTCGCGACCTCATTCTGGCCGGCGCCATCCTGTCGATCGTCCTCAACCCGCTGATGTTCCTGGCCATCGACTGGATGAAGCCGTGGCTGGAACGGCGCGCCGCCAGGACGGCACCGCCGGTCGAAGCAAAACCGGTTGGTCCGGCGACGGAGCCGGGCCAGGTGGCCTCTGTCGCGGCAACGGCGAAAAGGGAGGACGGGCCGCCGCCCAAGACGGCACTCACCGGCCATGCCATCCTGATCGGCTACGGCCGTGTCGGTGGCCTGGTCGGCTCGGCGTTGAAAGACGCGGCACTGCCCTTCCTGGTCATCGAGGACGCCGACAAGACGCTGGCGAGGCTGAAAGCGGACAGCATCGAGACCGTCGCCGGCAATGCGGCCAATGCCGAAGTGTTCGCCGCCGCCAATCCCGAAGGCGCCAGCCGGCTGATCCTTGCCATCCCCAATGCCTTCGAAGCCGGTCAGATCGTGCTCCGAGCCCGCGCCGCCAACCCTGGCATCAACGTCATCGCCCGTGCCCATTCCGATGCCGAGGTCGAACATCTCAAGGGTTTGGGCGCCGATACGGTGATCATGGGTGAACGCGAGATTGCGCGCGGGATTGTGGAAGAAGTTCTCGGTTCCAAACCGGAGTTGAGGCGCGAAACCGCCGAGCCGTCGGTGGCCTGAGTCCCAAGCCCAAGCTGCACTCGCGCGCGCTGGCAACGTGATCGGCTCGACCCAGCCTTCAAGTGAGCATTACGCCACGAATGCAGAGCCGCCATTTTGCGCGATACCACTGAGGTATTTGGCCGGCGGCTTCCCAAGCGCCTTCTTGAACATGGTGATGAAGGCCGTGACCGAACCATAGCCGAGATCGCCCGAGACTTGCTGGACACTCTTGCCGGACGCCAGTTCCCGAATTGCAACGATCAAGTGCAATTGCTGGCGCCAGCGCCCGAAACTCAGCCCTGTCTCCTTTGTCACAAGGCGGGCGAGGCTGCTCTCGCTGAGCGCCATGCGCTTGGCCCAGTCCGCCAGCGTACTGCGGTCGGCAGGGTCTTGCGCCAACGCCTCGGCGATCCTGTTCAAGCGCGGCTCGGATGAGATCGGCAGGTGCAATTGCTGGACAGGCATGCGTGGCAATTCGGTGAGCAGCATTTTGGTCAAGAGTTCGCCCCTCGCCTCGTCGTCCTGCAGCCGATCGGAAAGCTCGATGATCAATTCGCGCAGCAGTGGCGAGATCGAAAGCGTGCAGCACCGCTCCGGCAGGTCGGCCGCTCCCGGCTCTATGTAGACGAAAAAAATCCGGGCGTTGGCGGTTGCGACATTGCTGTGCTCCATGCCGCCGGGGATCCACACCCCGCAATGCGGCGGCACCATCCATAGACCGCTTGGAACGCGGCATGTGACGCCGCCGCCGAGCGCGAAGACGAGCTGGCCTTTGCGGTGCCGGTGGGCGGGGACTTCCGCTCGGGTGTCGGGGATGTCGACGCGCACGGCAATCGCCAACGCGGAAGGGTCATCCACATCGAGATCAAGCCAGGGGTAGCTGAGGGGCCGTCTCATGATTGACTGCTATTAGCGATGAAACGCCATGATAGCTAAATTCTTTAACCGCGGAAGTCGATAGGCTCCGGTTCGCGCAGGGTTGATCTCGTGACGCTGCGCGCCATCGCCGGTATGGCTCGCTACCTA
>NZ_RZTF01000684.1:0-1735 GCF_004023175.1 Mesorhizobium sp. M7A.F.Ca.MR.362.00.0.0 | reverse complement strand
CCGCCCAGCAGGGCACAACCCACGCCGGAAACGAACTCAAAACTGCATAGAAACTGGGGGCAACGTCACGTGGTGACAAAGCTCTGGGACCGTTGGGAGGATGATGGATGATGCGCTCATCGCGAACCCGGAGGCGCCGGTCTGCCACACTAGTGGTCGTAGGGAATCGGCCCACGCTTTCAGTTAAATCAGGAAAAACATGATCCAAAACCGAAGCTTTGGGAGCTCAGTTCCTGCCCCGCTTAGTGCCTATTTGTATCCGCTATTCTGCCATACGCCTAATGAGATTGTCCCACCTGATGACCGTCCCTAACTTGGCTGTGATCAAAGCCAAAAAGCTGGCGGGCAACAGGAGTGATCATGAAGAACATTATGAGTGTCGGTGGGGACGGTGGAGATCGTAGACTGGTCATCGTGTCAAACAGGGTTGCGCTGCCCGACGAGCACGGGTCAGTGCCCCCGGGCGGAATGGCCATTGCGCTGAACGCTGCGCTCAAGCAACGAGGCGGCCTTTGGATGGGCTGGTCGGGGAAGGTGAAAGCCGAGAAGAAACAGGTGTCACCGACGATGCAGGAGGCCAACGGCATCACCTATGCCCTTGCCGATCTCTCGGAGAAGGATCTGGACGAATATTACTACGGCTTCGCCAACAGGGTTCTTTGGCCGGTCTTCCACTGCCGTGTCGACCTCGCCGAATACAACGACGCGAGAAAGTCAGGATACTACCGCGTCAACCGACTCTTCGCAGAATCTTTGATGCCGCTCCACCGCGAGGACGACGTCATATGGGTGCAAGATTATCACCTGATCCCTCTAGGGAAAGAACTGCGCGAGCGCGGCTGCCGCAACCGGATCGGCTTTTTCCTGCACATACCATGGCCGCCGGCGGACATCCTCGCCACCGTGCCGCTCTGCGAAGAATTACTGGAAGCGCTTTCGTTCTATGACCTTGTCGGCTTTCAAACCGACGACGATCTTAACAACTTCGCCGAATGTCTAAGCCGCCGAAACCTAGGGCGTCTCATGAAAGACGGTAGCTGCCTAGTCAAAGGGCGACAGTTTCGCTGCGGGGTTTTTCCAATCGGTATCGACACGGCCAAGTTCGAGAGCCTCGCAAAGCTAGCGACGCGCGACGGGGATCTGCAGGAAGTTTACAAGAAGACCGCTGGCTGTGACGTCGCCATTGGTGTCGACCGATTGGATTATTCCAAGGGCATCGATCAGCGCATCGTGGCGTTTCGCCATTTCCTTGATCGTAACAGTCATCGCGTCCGCAAGACGCTACTGCTGCAGATTACCCCGAAATCCCGCGGGGAAATACCGGCCTATCTAGCGCTGCAAAAGCACATCGCCGAACTGGTGGGAAGTGTCAATGGGGAACTTGGAACCATCGATTGGGTACCAGTACACTACACCAATCGTTCCCATGGCCCGCTGGAACTGGCCGGCCTCTACCGAATGGCACGCGTTGGTCTAGTGACGCCGCTCCGCGACGGCATGAACCTGGTGGCGAAGGAATACGTGGCTGCGCAAGACCCAAGCAATCCGGGCGTCCTCGTGCTCTCGCAATTTGCCGGCGCCGCTGGCCAGTTGGAGGGAGCGGTGCTCGTCAATCCCTATGACCCAGAGGCTGTGGCGGCCTCCACGGAAAAGGCATTTCGCATGTCACCAGAGGAACGGAAAGACCGTTGGAGCGCAATGAAGAACAGTCTCAAAGGCCACGATGTCTATCGAT
>NZ_RZTF01000683.1:0-1738 GCF_004023175.1 Mesorhizobium sp. M7A.F.Ca.MR.362.00.0.0 | reverse complement strand
GCGTCTTTCTCCCCGTCACTATACGGGGAGAAATGCCCGGCAGGGCAATGAGGGGCGGCGCCGACTCGGCAATTGGTGGTCTCCGCCACAAGTCGGAACCTCTCATTGGTTCTGGAGCGATTGCCCTGATAGGTCTCCCCGGTTGACAGCAGCGCCCTGCCCTTTCATACAAAGCCGTTAATGTTCTCAGGGCGGGGTGAAAGTCCCCACCGGCGGTGAAGGTTTCGACCCAAGCCCGCGAGCGCTTTCCGGTTTCGGAAAGGTCAGCAGATCCGGTGTGATTCCGGAGCCGACGGTTAGAGTCCGGATGGAAGAGAACGAAACGGAAGCCGGCCCGCTCTTCGCGGGCTTAATCCGTATCGTGCGTCCTGATTCTGGTTCGAAACGGAAGGATGGACCCATGAATCAGCATTCCCATAAAGACTACGAAAAGACTCGCATCGCCGTTATCCGCGCGCGCTGGCATGCCGACATCGTCGACCAGTGCGTGCAGGCCTTCGAAGCGGCACTGGCTGACATCGGAGGCGAGCGCTTCACCGTTGACGTCTTCGACGTGCCGGGCGCCTATGAAATCCCCCTGCATGCCAAGACCCTGGCCGGGACCGGCCGCTATGCCGCGATCCTCGGCGCCGCCTTCGTCGTCAATGGCGGCATCTACCGGCATGAGTTTGTCGCCAGCGCGGTGATCGACGGCATGATGAACGTGCAGCTGTCGACCGGCGTGCCGGTGCTTTCGGCGGTTCTCACCCCGCACAACTACCACGACAGCGCCGAGCACCACCGCTTCTTCTTTGAGCACTTCACCATCAAGGGCAAGGAGGCGGCCAATGCCTGCGTGCAGATCCTGGCGGCGCGGGAATTGATCGCGGCTTGAGGTTGTCGAACAGGCCGGATTTCAGCCCTGCAACAAGAATTGCGATCGAGAAGAGCGCTGAAGGTTGCGGTTGGCTCGAAATCCGGCCAGAAGCATCAAGGGCCGGCCGGCAACCGGCCGGCCCGCGACGTTGCGCTTGAAACCAGATACGGGAGACTATTGGGTGGCTCGCATAACACTGAGACAATTGCTCGACCACGCCGCCGAATACGGCTACGGCGTGCCCGCTTTCAACATGAACAACATGGAACAGGGCCTCGCCATCATGGAGGCCGCCGAGGAGACCAAGTCGCCGGTCATCCTGCAGGCCAGCCGCGGCGCGCGCGCCTATGCCAATGACGTGGTGCTGGCCAAGCTGATCGACGCGCTGGTCGAAATCCATCCCGACATTCCGGTCTGCATGCATCTCGACCATGGCAACAACGAAGCCACCTGCGTCACCGCGATCCAGTACGGCTTCACCTCGGTCATGATGGACGGGTCGCTGAAGGAAGACGGCAAGACGCCGGCCGACTACGGCTACAATTCCGGCATCACCAAGCGCGTCGTCGACATGGCGCATTGGGGCGGCGTGTCGGTGGAAGGCGAAATCGGCGTGCTCGGCTCGCTGGAGAGCGGCGGCGGCGAGCAGGAAGACGGCCACGGCGTCGAAGGCGCCATCAGCCACGACCAGCTTTTGACCGATCCGGAACAGGCGGTCGAGTTCGTCAAGGACACCCATGTCGATGCGCTGGCGGTTGCCATGGGCACCAGCCATGGCGCCTACAAATTCTCGCGCAAGCCCGACGGCGCGGTGCTGGCCATGAACGTCATCGAGGAGATCCACCGCCGGCTGCCGAACATGCATCTGGTCATGCACGGCTC
>NZ_RZTF01000682.1:0-1740 GCF_004023175.1 Mesorhizobium sp. M7A.F.Ca.MR.362.00.0.0 | reverse complement strand
CATCGCACATGTGATCGCACAGGGGCAGGAAAACACCGCCCGCTCCGACCTCACTTTCATCGAGAAGGCCCTCTTTGCACGTAAACTGACCAGCTCCGGAATTGACAAGGAGACGGTCAAAAGCGCGCTTACAATCGACGATACGCTCCTGTCCCGAATGCTGGCAGTTGCGGAGCACGTTCCCGAACATGTTCTGGATGCATTGGGCGCCGCGAGAGGCGTTGGGAGGGATCGCTGGGAGGAGCTCAAGAAACTTCTCCAATTGCCTGGCAAATCGGCCCAGGCGTCAAATCTAATTCGAAGCGACGAGTTTGCGAGTGTCGATACCGACCAGCGCTTCGCAGTTTTGCTCGACGACCTGAAGAAGAAGGCGAAGAGCAAAAAAACCGCGGTAGCCAAGCCTGCGGAAAGGTCTTGGTCACTTGCGGGTAATGCCGTGAAAGTCGCAACAAAGGATACCGGGAAGGGCTTTACTTTGGCACTCAAGGCCCAGGACGCGTCTCGGTTTGGGGCGTATCTCTCGGAACACCTAGAACGCTTTTATCAAGAGTTCCAGAAGACGGAGCATATGTAAGAAAAGTACGAAACCGCAAAAGAAAAAGGCCACCGAAACGAATTCCGGAAGCCCTTCTCTGTAGTGTGGCAACTGAGAGAATCGCATTTCCGGGAATCACCGTCAAGGGCTGATCGAGCCCCGCGCCGTTTTGGCGAGCGGATTTCTTTTGCCTGAACACAGGTAAAGACAATGGAAACGCATTTTTCAACGACGCCCTTCGGGCGGCGGCCGATGACGCTTGGCATGATCTCAAGCCAAGTCACCGCAAGGGCGGTGTCGAAGGACGCGACCGTCCACAAGTGGCACGTCTTCCAAGATATCAAGGATGCCAGGATCGCTCTGGGCGCCTCTGATCGCGCTTTGGCCATTCTCGACGCGCTGTTGTCGTTCCATCCGGACACGGCGCTTTATGGCGACAGCGAGCTGATCGTCTGGCCATCAAACGAGCAGCTTATCCGCCGCGCCAACGGAATGCCGCCAACGACCTTGCGGCGGCACCTGGCCGTCCTGGTGGAGTGCGGATTGATCATCCGTCGGGACAGCCCAAACGGCAAGCGCTTCGCCCGGAAAGGGCAGGGGGGCGAGATCGAGCAAGCCTATGGCTTCGACATTTCGCCGATCGTCGCGCGCGCAGAGGAGTTCAAGGAGCTGGCGGAAGCGGTCAGATCTGAGAAGAAGGCCTTTCGGCTCGTTAAGGAGCGGCTAACCATATGCCGGCGTGACATCGTCAAGATGATCGACGCTGGAATTGAGGAAGGCGTGCCGGCGAACTGGGGCAGGGTCCAGCAGGCCTACCAGGCGATTGTCGGCCAGATACCACGCACCGCCCCCCGACAGACCTTGGAGGCGATTGCCGAGGATCTGGAGGGCCTTTGGGCTGAAGTGCGTGAAGCATTGGAATCATTTGTAAAAAGACAGAAAGTGGACGCCAATGAGTCCCAAAACGGACGCCACATACAGAATTCAAAACCAGACTCTAAATCTGAATCTGAAAATGGCTTAGGAAATAAAGATGAAGCGGGCGGCAACGTTGCGGACACCGACAACATACGGAGCCTGCCGAAGCGCGAGCTGCCGTTAGGAATTGTGCTGGATGCCTGCCCGAACATGCTTTGGCTGGTGAAGGGCGGCGGCGGAATCCGCAACTGGCGTGAATTTCTGGCCGCGGCCGAGGTTGCCCGGCC
>NZ_RZTF01000681.1:0-1745 GCF_004023175.1 Mesorhizobium sp. M7A.F.Ca.MR.362.00.0.0 | reverse complement strand
AATGATCGAAGGCTCCTTGCCACAGCGCTGGTAATCAAAAGGTTGCAACAGATCCGGCAGCTTTACGACACGCCCAACCGTCCGCGTTTATCCGAGCCCCCGCGTTCTGAAGACTTCCTCAACGGCATTTGCGATGGCGAGGACGCGCCTATCTTCACCATTCTTCGCCATCATCATGAAGCCAACGGGAAGCTCGCCCGCCGCCTGGCAAGGAATGGTTGCCGCGCAGCAATCGAAGAAGTTCCCCGGTTCATTGTTCCTGCCGATCATGTTCTCGACTTTTTTGGCATGTTCCAGGTCGGAAAGAACGGAAAGGAGAGGTGCAACCACTGGGACAGTTGGCATCACCACTACATGAAAACGAGACATCACATCATGCGCGTCCAATACAATTTTGCGACGACATGTCAAAGCCTCTGAACGGACTTGCGGTGAAAGTGAGCGACCGGCCAACATGATATCGACCACTTCTGGTCCAATCGACTGCGTGTTTTCTTCCGCGAAGCGACCATGGCTTGCGTAGATATCACTGTAGCTTATTTTTGAAAACACCTCCCGCCAGTCACGGCGGTTGAGCTCCTCCCATGAAAATTCGGTAAGGCTTGCTCCTGCGCCTTGAAGAACACGGAGTGCGTTTTCGAATGCCGAAGCGACGGGCTGATCCAGCTCATCGAGTACAAAGTTCTGGAGAACCCCCAACGACACGCCGTGAGGCGAAAACTCCGGAAGAGGACGCCATGGCTGTCTTGCAAGAACCGCGTCCATAACCGCGCAACATTTGACAGAACGCGCGATGGGACCGACGGTATCAATCGTCGTCGAAAGCGGCACGACGCCGTCGGTCGAAATTCGCCCTTCCGAGGTTTTGAAGCCGACAAGGCCGCACAGTGCAGCTGGTCCGCGTATGGATCCGCCGGTGTCAGAGCCAAGTGCTGCCACGACAGATCCGTCTGCTACTGCGGCGGCAGCGCCTGAGGATGACCCCCCAGCAAGACGGGACGGGTCGCGCGGATTGCTCGGAGTGCCGAAGACACGGTTCTCACCCGTGTTAGCAAAAGCGAACTCTGACATGTTGGATTTGCCGATGATGACCGCTCCGGCTGCCCGCAGTTGCGCCACACAATCTGCGTCTCGTTGAGCCGGCTGCGCATTTGCCAGGGAAGCAGATCCAGCCTGCGTGATGTCGCCGCGAACATCGCAATTATCCTTTACAACTACTGGAAGGCCGGCAAGCAAAGAGGGCAAAAGCACACCCCGCTCGCTAAGTCGGTCTTCAATGCGAGCGGCGGCGAGTGCCTCATCCCGCCACAGCCGCGTAAGCGCGTGGCTGCCAGTACTTCTTAAGGCTTCGGCGTGATCAAGCGCCCGCTCGACCAGATCTGCGGACTTTAAGCAACCCGAAATACGTGCGTTCGCAAGCATATCAATTGGGTCCGACGGCCTTAGCGGCGACTGTTTTGACACCATTCTCCTCCGCGTTTTCAACGCTCATTTGTTTACCGGCCGGTCCACAGCTTCATGTCGCACGATGCAACCAAGCTGGGGGTTATCTAACCGAAGTCAATTGCAAAACCTCAGGCTGAAAAAGCCAGAGGACATGGCGATGGATCAAGGTCGGCCACGCCGGTGCACTGCCGGTGCCGCAGTGGACGTCTGGTTCCTGATGGCACTACTTAGGGCTTGCGGGGTCCATTGACATCGTCTTTCTCACTTCGCGCGGCTTCGTGCTGTCTCAGCTAAAAGAC
>NZ_RZTF01000067.1:20520-21324 GCF_004023175.1 Mesorhizobium sp. M7A.F.Ca.MR.362.00.0.0 | reverse complement strand
CCTCCGGGGTCCGGCGCCCCACCCGACCCGGAGGGACTTGCGGAGAATCGGAGCCGATGCGAACCTCGCCGCAACATGGCTCGCGCGCGTTCTGATTCTCCGCCTCTCTTTGAGATCATCGAGAAGCCCGACTTCTCCTTCGAGACGAAGGCGATGGCGGAGGGGCTGTGGCCGGTTGCCGGGATGGACGAGGCCGGCCGTGGCCCCCTGGCCGGGCCGGTAGTCGCCGCGGCCGTGGTGCTCGATCCCGCCAACATTCCCGACGGCCTCGACGATTCCAAACGCCTCAGCCATCTGCAGCGTGAAGCCTTGTTCCTGCGAATTCTCGGCTCTGCGCAGGCGGTCTCAATGGCCTCCATCAGTGCCGAGGGTATCGACGGCAGCAACATCCTCAAGGCAAGCCTGGAAGCCATGCGCCGCGCCCTGGTAGGGCTGTCGGTCAGACCGAAGCTCGCCCTTGCCGATGGACGCGACGTGCCGCCTGGCCTGCCTTGTGAAGGGCGCGCGCTGATCAAGGGCGACCAGCGTTCGCAGTCGATCGCCGCCGCCTCGATCGTCGCCAAGGTGATGCGCGATCGCATGATGTGCGGCTGCGGCAACCATCACGACCGCTACGGCTTCGAAGTCCATATGGGCTACGCCACGCTTCGCCATCGCACGGCAATCGAGGCGCATGGCCCGGTGGCGCGGCTGCATCGCGTATCGTTTTCGCCGTTCAGACTGGGTGGCGCTGAAGTGGTTGAGGAAGAGAGCTTCGTCGGAATGGATAGCTGATCTCCCCCCTCGAGGGGGAGATGGCCGGCA
>NZ_RZTF01000067.1:0-20510 GCF_004023175.1 Mesorhizobium sp. M7A.F.Ca.MR.362.00.0.0 | reverse complement strand
GTCGAGCCGACCCCCTCTGTCGCCTTTGGCGACATCTCCCCCTCGAGGGGGGAGATTATCCCCGCCCACAACAAAAAAGCCGCCAGGTTGCCCGGGCGGCTTTCGATGATTGGCTAGAGGGACCCTCTAATTCAGCTTCGACTTCACGTCCGCAAGCGATGCCTTGAACAGATCGGCACCGGCCTTGGCGTCGATCTTGCCGGCAAGCAGCGCGCGCGCTGCCTCTACGGCGATGTCGACGGCGCTGGCGCGGACTTCGCTGATGGCGTCACGCTCGGCCTGGCCGATCTTCTGCTCGGCAAGCGCGGTGCGCCTGACAACATAGTCCTCGGTCTTCTTGTGCGCTTCGGCGGCAAGCAAGTCGGCTTCGCGCTTGGCGGCGGCGACGATGTCGGCGGCCTCCTGCTCGGCTTCCTTGCGCTTGCGCTGATACTGGCCAAGCAGTTGCTGGGCTTCCTCGCGCAGCCGGCGCGCTTCGTCGAGTTCGTTGCTGATCCTTTCGGCGCGGGCGTCGAGCGCCTTGGCGATCAGGCGAGGCACCTTGATGTAGACGGCAATGCCCAGGAAGATGACCAGGGCAACCGTGGCCCAGAGCGTCGCGAGAGATGTGGCGTCCATGATGCGCTCCTCACCGGGCCACGGATTTGACCGCGGCCGCGATCTCTGCCTTGCTGGCCTTGCCGCCAACCAGGGCTTCGACAATCGCCGAAGCGGTGTCCTCGGCGATGCTGCCGACTTCCTTCATGGCATTGGCCTTGATGGAAGAGATGCGGGCCTCGGCTTCGCCAAGCTTGGCGTCGAGCGCGGCCTCGACCTTCTTGCGAGCGGTGTCGGCCTCGGCCTTAGCCGCGTCGTTGGCCTGCTGGCCGATCGCGTTGGCCTTGGTCTTGGCTTCCGCCAGTTCCTGCTCGTAGGCAGCAACGGCAGCGTCGGCCTCGCCCTTCAACTTGGCCGCCTGATCGAGATCCTGCGTGATGCGATCGTTGCGGACATCGATGATGCCGCCGACGCGCGGCATCACAACCCGCTTCAGGAAGAGATAGAACAGCCCGAAGGTGATCGCCAGCCACAGAAGCTGCGACGGGAACGTCGCCGGATCGAATGGCGGAAACGTGCCATGCGCTTCAGCAGGCACACCGGTGCTGGAATGCGTGTCGCCTTCCGTAGCAGCGTGGCTGGTATCGGCTGATGGCGCGGACTCTTGCGCAAAGGCAGATGTCACGAACATGGACTATCCCCGAAATTCAGGCCCGCCGCTCGCGCGGCCGGCCTGTCCAATCTTCCCGAGTGCTCAGCCGAACAGGGCCAGAAGCGCGATGAGAAGCGAGAAGATGCCCAGAGCTTCGGTCACGGCGAAACCGAAGATCAGGCGGCCGAACTGGCCATCGGCAGCCGACGGGTTGCGCAGTGCGCCCGCGAGGTAGCTGCCGAAGATGTTGCCGAGGCCAATGCCCGCACCACCCATGCCCAGGCAAGCGATGCCGGCGCCGATGTACTTTGCTGCTTCTGCGTCCATTTGTTCAACTCCTTTGGATCTAAAATTCCGTTGCGATTCCATCCGGCGCCAATGTTGGAAATTCTTGGGCCGGAAACTTTTGGACCTAGTGCCCGGGGTGCAGGGCGTCGTTGAGATACATGCAGGTCAACACGGCAAAGACGTAGGCCTGCAGGAAGGCGACCAGCAGTTCCAGTGCCGTCAGCGCCACCGCCATCGCCAGAGGCAGGATCGAGCCGGCGACGCCGACCGCGCCGAGCGCGCTCAGGCTGACCACGAAGCCGGAAAACACTTTCAGCGTGATGTGGCCGGCGAGCATGTTGGCGAACAGACGAACCGAGAGGCTGACCGGGCGCGACACGAAGGAGATCACCTCGATCAGCACCACCAGTGGCAGCAGGAAGACCGGCACGCCATGCGGCACGAACAGTTTCAGGAAGCCAAAACCATGCTTCATGAAGCCGTAGACGACCACGGTTGCGATCACCAGCACGGCAAGGCCGAAGGTGACGATGATGTGGCTGGTGACGGTGAAGAAATACGGGAACAGGCCAAGCAGATTGGCGACGAGCACGAACATGAACAGCGAGAACACGAGAGGGAAGAACTTCATGCCTTGCGTGCCGGCGGCATCGCGCAACATGTTGCCGACGAACTCGTAGGCCATCTCGGAGACCGACTGAAGCCGCCCGGGAACCAGGCTGCGGCTCGACGTCGTGAGAAACAGAAATCCAGCCGCGACAAGCACGGTCGCGACCATGAACAGCGACGAATTGGTGAAAGACAGGTCATAGCCGCCGACGTCGATCGGAATCAGCTTGTTGATATGGAACTGGTGGATCGGATCGACCTTGTCAGCTGCCACGTTCAAACCCCGTCAATGCCGCGTACGGCCTCGTTACCATTACCGCACATGGTGCGCGGTCATTTCTTGTCGTCTTGGTCACGGCGCGATTTATCGCCCTGTCCAAATTCTGCCACAACGCCGGCGGAACGCATCACATTGAGCACTCCGGCGCCAAAACCAAGCAGCAGAAACACGATCAGACCCCATGGCGATGTCCCCGCCAGACGGTCGATGATCCAGCCGATGCCGGCACCCACCACCACCCCGGCGATAAACTCGCTGGAGAGTTTGAGCGCCTGACCGTAACCGGCCACACTGCCCGCTTTCGCGTCGTCTTTCCCCTCGAGCCGGCCCGGCCGCCTTGTCGCAAGCGAAGCTTCCAGGTCACGGCGGCGCCGCTCAAGATCGTCGTCGCGGATATCGGGTTCATGCTGATTGCCGCGGCCGGTTTCTCCGGTTCCGTCTGGCCCATTCTTGTCGGCCATCGCAACCCCCCTGCCCGGTCAGACCATCACCGTCCGTCCGCTTCTAAAGTCGCCGGCAACATAGTTAGAGGGTTTGCGCCCGTCAAGCCACGGGCGGAAGTTCATTGCCATGTATTTTAGGCAATAAAATCAATGGATTACAAAGGTGCGACATCGTGCCCGCCATGATGACAAGGATGCATGGCGCGAATCCCCCGCGCAATGGCTCTTCGATAGGCTGCGCGCCACGTCAAAGATCAGCGGCTGCTCCGCAGTCAGCTCCAGCCGCCGCCATAGGTCCGATAGAAGATATGCAAGCCGATCTTGGTCATCTTCTGCATCGTGCGCGCCCAGCCGGGATGGACATATTGCGCATAGTAGTGGGTCGACGATCCGACCTCCGGGATGAAGATCTTGCCGGCAGTGACGGCCATGGCGATCTCCTGGGCGGTCTTGTAGGCGGCTGGGCTATCGATGCGCTTCTTCCTGCCGTCGCAGGCGAAGGAGAACTGGCAGCGGTTGAACCAGCTGTCGTTCTGGTAAACGACGCCGCAGATCGAATTCGGATAGGTCGGGTTGCGGACGCGGTTGAGGATGACCTGGGCGACGGCGGCCTGGCCGCGCACGGATTCGCTCCTCGCCTCGAAATAGATGCCGTTGGCAAGGCATGCCTGCTCCTTCTGGGAGAAGACACTGGCGGGCAGCGGGTTCTGGATCCACGAATGATCGCCCTTGGCCATCGGCGGAATGAAGCGGCCCTCATTGGGCTGCTCGTCCTGAAGCAGGGCTTCGAAGGGCGATGCCTTGGCATAGTCAGGCTCGGACTGCGCGTAGGCGGTGGCCAGCACGTCCGGATGGTCGTTGTTGACCAGCGCTGCCAGCATGGCCGGCACGCCGGGATCCGGCTTCTTCTCCTCGCGCGCATGGAATGCCGCGGCGATCTGGATTTCCTTGCCTTTGATCTGCGGCTTGGCGAAAGCCATTTTCAGGCCGCTGTCCATGCTGGGCCGCAGCAAGGAGGAGGTGCGCTCGAAGATCGAGCCGGCGTTGAAGTTCTTCGGCGGTGCGACGGGAGACATCTGGACGATGCGCCCTTTCTTCTCGGCGCGCACGACGCGGTCCTCATCGGGCGTGCCGCTGACCTTGCCGCCCTTTCCGCGAAACGACACGTTGCCGACACCGGCCAGGTGGACACCCGATCCGGAGATGGAGCCGGTGACATCAGAATCGACAAAGGGCATCTCGGCAGCATGGGTCGAGCCGGCGACGGATTTCTCGACATAGGAATTCCAGCGGGTGTTCGCTTCGAGGCCGGAGACAAGGCTCGTCATGTCCTGATAGGCGACGATGGTCGGAAAGCCGATCCAGATGCCGAGACCGATGACGAACGGGGGCAGAAAGCCACGTCTTCTCTCACCGGCGGCGGCAACCAGCCGCTTCAACACACGTCGATGCACGGAACACTCTCCAGGAACGCGACAGACCCCACTGGAGAGCAAAATGATGCATTAACCTTGATGGGACGTTAACGGCTTCGATCGGACTGTTCTCAGCCGGCTTCAGGTCGTGGTTCCGAAGTCGGGCGGTTTTGCGGCCGAACTCAGGCCGGACGCAGGAAGATCGGCCGGGCGATCAGCGCGCAGATGGCGGCCGCCAGCCAGACGCCGGACCAAGACCAAAGGTGCAAGAGCCCCGGAATGGCCACCGGCACCAGGAAGAAGCCTACGAAAACAAAAGTGTTGGCAAGGCTGAGCGCGGTCCCGACATGGCTGGCCCCGGCAAGGGTGGCAAGCTCGGTGTAGGCGACGCCGTGCCAGGCGGAGACCGAGATGCCTGCGACAATAAGCCCGACTGGAAGGACAGCCAACCAGATGAGCTGGCCGCCCGGAACGGTTGGGCCGAACAGGACCAGCAGCCAAAGCATGGCGAAGGCAAGGGCGCTGAACGCGCTGCACAAGCGAAGAAATTGGCGGCGGTTGCCGTGACGGTCGGTGAAGCGGCCGCTCCAGATGCGCATGACCATGGCGCCGATCTGAACGGCGGCGAGGCTCGCGCTGATTGCCGCCGTTCCCAACCCAACGAAATCGTGCAGGAACACGGAGGCGAAGGTGAGCACGGCCACCTGCGGAAAGCAGAGCAGGCCGATGGCGGTCGCGATACGCCAGACATCGCGATTGCGCCGATTGCGCAGCGGCGCCGGTCCGACCGCAGCCGAAGCGAGATGGCCCTCGCCCGCCGTCGGCGGCTCGTGCAGCCAGCGCCAGGCGAACAGGGCAGACAGAGCGGATGCGCCCGCCAGCACCCCGAACACCGCGCCAAAGCCGAAAGCCAGCGCAAGCGAGGGCAGCACGAGCGCGCCAAGGCCACCGCCAAGCGGCACCGCCGTCTGCCTGATGCTCATGGCAAAGCCGCGCTCGTTTTCCCGAAACCAGCCCATGATGGCGCGGCCGCTCGAACCGTTGACGCTGCCGCCGAGCAGTCCGGTGATGAGCAGGCTCGCGGAGAGCAGCGTGACGCCGGGAATACCGGCCTTTGTCGGCACAACCAGCATCGCCATGGCCAGGAGCCACACCGCCGTCGCGCCGAGCCCGATCAGGAGCACGCGGCGATCGCCCCAGCGATCGGTAAGCAGGCCCCAGGGCAGCTCGCTGAGCGCGACCCCCAGCCCGAGAAGGCCGAGCGCCAGGCCGAGCTCGGCATTGCCCAAATGATAGCCCTGGCGAAGAACGACCGCCGTCGCCGGGATGCCGGAGAACGTAGCCGAGAAGGCGGCATTGGCGGCAACGCCGATGCCCAGAACCTTCCAGCGATGGCCCGGCTTGAAAACCCTCCCGGCGGAACCGGTACCTTCCAGGAGCTTCGGCGACTGCCGATCGGTGCAATTGACGATGGCGGACATGATTTCATTTCCCGTGCTGGCCAGTGGTCCGGCCTTGACGATCTGTCCCTACCGCCATAATTTCATCCTGAAAATCAGGAAGTTTTGAACTAACAATCCTGAAAATCGGGACTTCAGACATGCGACGCGTAACTTTCGACCTCGACGTCCTGCGCAGTTTCGTCACCGGTATGGAGCTGGGCAGCTTTGCCAAGGCCGCTGACCGGCTTGGCCGGTCGACGTCGGCGGTCAGCGCGCAATTGAAGAAACTGGAAGAACAGGCGGCGACGCCGATCTTCCGCAAATCAGGACGCGGCCTCGCTTTGACCGAGGCCGGCGAGACCATGCTCGGCTATGCGCGCCGGCTGATCGAATTGAATGACGAGGCGGCATCCGCCATCCATGATGTCGAGCTGGAAGGCTGGGTACGGCTCGGCTTGCAGGAAGATTTCGGCGAGGCGGTGCTGCCGGACGTGCTCGGCCGATTTGCCCGGGCGCACCCCAAGGTGAAGATCGAAGCCAGGATCGCACGCAGCCACGACCTTGCCGAAAGGGTCATGTCAGGCAGCCTCGACATCGCGCTCGCTTGGCACTGCGGCGAAACGCTGCCCTACAGCCAGCATGTCGCCGATGTGCCGATGCGCTGGATCGGGCCGGCAAAGCGCATCGAGACCAGCCTGCGCGACGGTGAGCCGCTGCCGCTGGTGGCGCTCGAAGCGCCATGCCTTCTGCGCACGGTGGCAACCGAAACGCTCGACCGCGCCGGGCTGTCGTGGCGGATGGCCTTTTCCAGCCCGAGCCTTGGCGGCATCTGGGCAGCCGTGGCGGCGGGGCTGGGGCTGACGATCCGCACCGACATCGGCCTGCCGGCCAGCGTCAGCGCAATAACGCCGGAGATCGCCGGGCTGCCGGCATTGCCCAAAATGGCGTTGGTGCTGCACCAGAAGGATGCTGAACTGGATCCGGTGGCAGCGCGGCTAGCCGACATATTGTTGCAGGCGGCGTTGCAGGCACTGCCACGGGACGAGCGGTTGAAGGAGGAGGTCGCTTAGACAGCCGGAAAGGTATCCAGTGTCGCGTGCTGTCCCGCCAACGTTGCGGAGAATTCGCGCGAGCAAAGGGGCTCATTCGAGCCCGACCGCTTATTTGCGCTTGTTCGACCTGCCGGCGAACGGATTGTCCGACGTGCGCAGCGCGATGCGGATCGGCACGCCGGGCATGTCGAAGGCTTCGCGCAGGCTGTTGGAGAGATAGCGGACATAGGATTGCGGCATCGCATCGGGCCGCGAGCACTGGACAACGAAACCCGGCGGCCGGGTCTTGGCCTGGGTGACGTATTTGACCTTCAGCCGGCGTCCGGCCACGGCAGGCGGCGGGTGGTGTGCCAGGATGCCTTCCAGCCAGCGGTTGAGCTTGCCGGTCGAGACGCGGCTGTTCCACACCTTGTGCGTCTTGATGACGGCATCCATCAGCTTGTCGAGGCCGCGCCCGGTCTCGCCGGAGACAGGTACGGCCTGGAGGCCGCGCGCCTGGGGAAGAAGCCGTTCCGTCTTCTCTCGCAGTTCGGCCAGAAGTTCCTGGGGATGGTCGATCAGATCCCATTTGTTGAAGGCGATCACCGGCGCCCGGCCTTCCCTGATGATCAGGTCGGCGATCTGCAGATCCTGCTTCTCGAAGGAGATGGTGGCGTCGAGCACGATGATGACGATCTCGGCAAACCGGATGGCGCGCAGGCCGTCCTGCACCGACATCACTTCCAGCTTTTCATGAATCCTGGCCTTGCGGCGCATGCCGGCTGTGTCGAACAATTTCAGCCGGCGGCCATGCCAATCCCAGTCGACCGAGATCGAATCACGGGTAATGCCGGCTTCCGGTCCGGTGAGCAGCCGCTCTTCGCCGATCAGCGCGTTGATCAGCGTCGACTTGCCGGCATTGGGACGGCCGACGACGGCAATGCGCATCGGCTTGGTGTCGTCATAGGTATGCTCGGCATCCGGATCGGCGATATCCTCGCCGATCAGCACCTCGCCGGCAGCGACGTCTTCGTCTTCGCCATCTTCTTCTTCGCCGAAGGCGCGCGCTTCGCCGAGCGCGCCGATCACGGCGTCGCGCAAATCGGGCATGCCCTGGCCATGCTCGGCCGAAACCGGGATCGGCTCGCCAAGTCCGAGTTCCCAGGCTTCCAGCATGCCGCCCTGGGCGCCCTTGGCCTCGGCCTTGTTGGCGACCAGCACGACCGGCTTGCCGGACTTGCGCACGATCTCGGCGAAGGTCCTGTCGTCGGGCAACAGGCCGGACTTGGCGTCGATGGTGAAGAAGATCAGGTCGGCCTCCCGGATGGCGATCTCGGTCTGCGCACGCATGCGGCCGGGCAAGGTCGAGGCGCCCGCGTCCTCGAAGCCGGCGGTGTCGATGACGTCGAAATGCAGGTCGTAAAGCTTGGCGGCATGGACGCGACGGTCGCGGGTGACGCCCGGCGTGTCGTCGACGAGCGCCAGCTTCCTTCCCACCAGCCGATTGAAAAGAGTCGATTTCCCGACGTTAGGTCTGCCGATGATGGCGACTTTGAAGGTCACGACGCACTGCCCGACCCGCGGATCAGCTCGGACATCAATGTTGCGCGCTCGCGGGTGTTGCGCGGCGCGCCGTCATCGGCGGCGATCTGGTCGAACAGTTTCAGCGCATCCTGCGTCTTGCCTTCCTTCCAGGCGGAAAGGCCGAGTGCCTCGCGCGCCGTGTGGCGTAGCGTGTTGGTGTCGGATGTCAGCGCCTCGACACGGCTGGAGACGTCGGCAAAGGAACCATGGTCGACGAGCAGCAGTGCTGCCCGCAGCCGCGCCATGTCGCGAATTCCCTGGGGAATGGCCGTATCCGCGGCGACTTCGTCGAAATCCTTGACGGCGGCGGGGACATCGCCCTTGTTCGCTTTGACGGTCGCGCCGCGCATGCGGGCGAGCAGCGGATAGGCGCCGTAGCCATCCTTCTCCAACTGATCGAGCGCAGTCAGCGCCTCATCGTTCTTGCCGTCATTGGCAAGCTTCAGTGCCTGCGAGAACGCATCGCCCGAGCGGTTGGCGCGCGTCTCGTCCCAATAGCGGTAGCCGACGAAGGCGGCGGTGCCGAGCACCACGAGGACCGCAATGACAATCAAGGCCGGGCCAAAACGGTCCCACAGCGCCTGCGCCTGCTCGCGACGGATCTCGTCGTTGACTTCACGGATAAAACTGTCGTCGGACATCAAATCAAACCATTCCTGCCCCGTCGGGCCTTTGTCAGCCCGCGTTTTAGCGAAATTTTGCCGGCATGGAAGGGGTTCAACCGGAAAATCGCCTATTGTCCGGGGCAAACGGATGTTTGCCCCGGACAGGCAGCCGAAAAGGCCAATCGCACCCACGCCACATTTAGGCGATAGCCGGCTTGCAGACATTCCCCGAGTGAAGATCAGATTGCCTATGCTTCGTCCGTTCCGCGTTGTTGCGTTTTCGCTTGCGGCACTCGCCGCCGCCGGTGGGGCTTTGGCCGATCCACCGGCGCCGGCAAAGCCGAAACAGGTCGTCATCATCTCATTCGACAGTGCCCGCGACATTTCGCAGTGGAAACGCAGCCGGGCACTGGCTGAGCGCACCGGCGCGCACTTCACCTATTTTCTCTCCTGCGTCTTCCTGCTGTCGACGGAGACACGCAAGGAATACACCGCACCCGGCAAAGGCGCCGGCAAATCCAACATCGGCTTTGCCGCCTCGAAGCAGGAAGTCACCGAGCGGCTCGAACAGATCGGGCTTGCCGCGCATGAAGGCCACGACATCGCCAGCCATGGCTGTGGCCATTTCGACGGCAAGGACTGGAGCAAGGCCGACTGGCTGAAAGAGTTCAGTTCGTTCGAGCACATTCTCGAGAACGCCTATGCGATCAACGGCATTGCACCCGAACCACAGGGCTGGCGCGATTTCGCGCGGCATGCGGTGGTCGGCTTTCGCGCGCCGTATCTGTCGACCGGCAAGGCGCTCTATGAAGCGCTGCCGGCGGCCGGATATCA
Source organism: Mesorhizobium sp. M7A.F.Ca.MR.362.00.0.0 (assembly GCF_004023175.1). Taxonomy (NCBI): domain Bacteria; kingdom Pseudomonadati; phylum Pseudomonadota; class Alphaproteobacteria; order Hyphomicrobiales; family Phyllobacteriaceae; genus Mesorhizobium; species Mesorhizobium sp. M7A.F.Ca.MR.362.00.0.0. The sequence goes on along the minus strand of NZ_RZTF01000067.1, from coordinate 10,790 downwards.
ATTCGATGCCAGCGGCGTCTCGCAAGGCCCTGCCCGACCGACGGCCAGCAACGGCATCGTGCACTTTTCGCTGCCGCAGATTCCGGAAGGACCGAAGTCACGGCCGGTGATCGCCATGGACTACAACCTCTATGTCAGGCATTCCGGCGGCTTCGAGCGGCCAAGCCAGGCGGACGAGTTCGCCAACCGGACCTATGCTGCCTTTCGCGCCGCCTTCGACAAGCAGTATGCCGGCAAGCGCATTCCGCTTGAGCTTGGCTTCCACTTCGCGCTGATGAATGACGGCGCCTACTGGAACGCGCTTGAGCGCTTCGCCGGCGAGGTCTGCGTCAAAGCCGATGTCGAATGCATCAGTTTTCGCGATTATGTTTCGCGCCAGGATGCTGGCCAAAGGCAGGTCTCGGTCGGCGGCTGAGCCGCCGACCCGGTTCGATTTCCAAAACCTTAGGCTGGGTCCTCGGCGCTCTGTCTTGCCAGATAGCGCTGGTCGATTTCAGGCAACGGCTCGCCTTGCAGCGTCGCTTCGAAGGCACGCAGGCGCTTGTGGACCGATTGCAGCTCGACGATGGTCGACCAGGACGTGAGCAGAAACTGCAGCGACCCCGTCACCTTGCCGAATGCGTTCGAAATCTGGTTCAGCGCGCCGAACGTTATCTTGTGCGCCACCAGTGAGGGACCAAGGATCAGCAGCGAGAAAATGTTGTCGGCCTGCAGGTAGGTGTAACGGACGACGTTGAAATAGATGTAGTGGAAATACAGCCTGAAATAATTGTGACGAACATTCTCGAACAGCTCGGCGGTGGTGGCCGGCTGGGCGCGGTCCGCATGATCCTCGCCGTAGACGAGTTCCTTGCGGTAGGCGGCTTCGACACGCTGGTTGCGGAACTGCAGCCCTGGAAGTTTCAGACCGGCAACCATGACCGAGATCGTCCCGAACAGACACCAGGCAAGGGCCGCGACAACCAATGGCTGCGGGATCGCGCCGATAATCGGCAACTCAGTGATATGGGCCTGCAACTGGATCATGACCGGCAGGAATGCGATCAATGTCATGATCGACTGGACGAAGCTGGAGCCGAGGTCTTCCATGATCTGCGAGAACCGCATCGTGTCTTCCTGGATACGCTGCGAGGCACCCTCGATATGGCGTAGCCTGCTCCAATTCTCGACGAAATAATTGTTCATCGCCGTGCGCCAGCGGAAAATCCAGTGGCTGACGATGAAGGCATTGACCACCTGCACATTCATGCCGACCAGCGCGAGCCACGAAAAATCCGCCAATCCGATATAAAATTCGCTGTTGGTCGACTTTCCAGTCCCCGACATCAGTCCCTGCACATAGTCGAAGAATGGTCCGTACCAGGCGTTGACGGCGACACTGACCTGCACATTGAAATAGATGAAGAACAGGATGACCGCGGTCATCAGGATCGACCAGCGCTGCCACGGATGCGGCGAATACCAGCTCCAGAATGCGTAGAAGACGGCCACGCAGAACACGAAATAGAGATAAAACCATAGAAACGGCGGCGACATGAGGATCGCGATGCCGATGATGGGCGGCGCGCCGGCCGCAGCCGGCGGCAATCCCAAAACCGCGCCCAATTGTTCACCACCGAAAAACCAGAACAGGATCGCCGCAAGGCTCCAGACGGCGGCCGAAGAGAAGAAGAGCTTCGGCTGCGGGAAAAAGGATACGAACACTGTGGCGAATTCCTCGATCTGGGCGCAAATCAGCTGACTACGGCGGGCATAAAGTCACACATTAGTGGGAAAGAAAATGCCCGTGCCCGATGCCCGGCACAGCAAGCCCACAATCATGGCGATTTTGGCGCAGCCGACCATGTGATGGCGCCGGAGACGACCAGCACGATTGCGGCGGTGATCGAGGCGAGGAAGAAATCGCCGGACATTTGCGCCAGAAATCCGGCCGCGACCGGCCCGATGATCTGGCCAAGGCCGAACGCAGCCGTCATCAGGGCAAAGATCCGGCGCGGCGCGCTTGGCGCCTGCTGCCGGGCGGCCTGCAGGCCAAAGGCGGTGATGGCAATGAAGGTGCCGCCGAGCAGCACGCCGGCAAGCAGCGGCCCGGTGGCGCCGCCGATGGCGACGCTGGCGGTGACGCCGGCAACTTCGATGAAGCACGCCAGCGCATAGGCGGCATAGAGGCCGGTCCGCGCCGCGATCTTCTGCCAGAACCAGACCGAGGGAAAGCCCGCAAGACCGGCGACCATCCACACAATGGCCTCGAAGACGCGGCTGCCGCCGCCTTGCCGGACGATGGCGACCAGGAATGTCGCCGTCACCACATAGCCAAAGCCGAACAGGCCGTAGGCGATGATGACCTTGACCAACGACCGGTCCATCCGCAGTGCCGGCTCGCGGGGGACTTCGCCGTTGCCGAGCGGACCCTCATTGACCAACAGAGCCACGAGGACGAAACCGCAGGCCGAAATCGCCGCCGACCATAGCCAGCCTGCCGCCCAGCCCGAATGCTCGGCGACCAGCACCGCCATCATCGCCGCCGATGCCGCTATGCCGAGCCCGACGCCGCCGAAATGCCAGGCCTGCAGGTCGTTGCGACCGGCAGCCGCGATATGGCTGAACACGATGCTGGCCATGAACACCATGACGAAGGCGCTGGCCAGACCGGCCAGAAAGCGGATGGCGAGAAAGGCCGCCATCGCTTCGGTCAGCCCCATCAGCGCGGCAAGGACCGCACTGGCGCCAAGCCCCGCCAGCATCAGCAGGCGCTCGCGCCCATGCGCCCAGCCGCCCGCCGCCGCCAACGCGCCGACGAGGTAGCCGAGATAATTGGACGACGCGATCCAGCCGGCATCGGCCGGCGACAGATGCAGTTCCTGCATCATGCCGGGCAGGATCGGCGTGTAGACGAAACGGCCGATGCCCATGGCAATCGCCATGGCAATCATGCCGGCGAAAGCGAAACGCAGCGCTGTCGAGTTGGCTGATGTCATCGCACTGCACAATAAATGCAGGGGTCGCTGAAACAATCGCCATCTGTTGGGCCAGTGCGTACGCGGGACGTGCTCGCCTCGACTTCCTATGTCGGAACGCTTGGCGCCTGCTCAGCAGCGACCGCCGGCGGGCAATGAACCCCTCTCGTGCACCGTCCGCCGTGCCGTCAGCCTGAACGGCACATCGCCCAGTTCGCGCTCCGACATGGTGTTCAGCACCGGATGCGAAAGCGGATCGATCAGCCATCTCTGCGCCTCGCTGTCCTGGCGCGGCTCATACGGCCCGCTCGCAGTGAAAAAGACCTTCAGCGACGACGACAAAATCCCTAACATTTCCGGCTCCACAGGTCTGTCTCTCCCGACAAAATCTGCCGTTTCGATATGCCTTTCAATTGAGATTTCAGCCGGATCAGTTTAGAAAAACTCAATGGCCATGCTCAACCGCGTCCATCTCAACGGCCTCCGCGCCGTCGAAACCGTTGCCCGTCTCGGATCGCTGGCGGCCGCCGCCGGTGAACTCAACGTTTCCGTCAGCGCCGTCAGCCAGCAGATCAGCCGTACCGAAAAACAGCTCGGCCAGGCGCTGTTCGAGCGAACGGCGAGCGGTCTGGTGCTGACCGAGTTCGGCGCCGTCTTCGCGGCCCGCCTCGGTGCTGGATTTCGTGAGCTTTCCCAGGCCGTGGCCCTGGCCGACGAGGCTACGCAATGCACATTGGTGGTTTCGGTGGCGCCGGCCTTTGCCTCGAAGTGGCTGTTGCCCAGACTATCTCGCCACTTCGACCGGCATCCCAAAGTGCTGCTGCGCATCGACGCTTCGGTGCGGCTGGCCAATCTCGATCACTCGGACATCGACATCGCCATCCGGCTCGGCGACGGCAAATGGCCGGGCGGACGCACGGAACTGCTCTTGGCGCAGGAAGTCTTCCCGGTCTGCGCGCCGGCGATCGCCCAAAAACTGAAGTCGATCGAGGATCTTGCCCAGACCTGCGCAATCACCGACGAGCGGGCAATGATCAACTGGGAAAGCTGGTTCGAGACAGCAGGCGTTCCGCCTGTTGCCTTCCTCAAGGGCGCGCGTTTCACCGACCCGATGCTGTGCCTGGAATCGGCGATTGCCGGTCATGGCGTGATGCTGGGCTGGCAATTGCTCGCCGCCGACGCGCTGGCCGACGGGCGGCTGGTGGCGCCTTTCGGAATCCGCGCCCAGAGCGGGCTCGGCTATTGGCTGGTGACCTCCAGCACCAAGGCCGAAAGCCGCAAGGTCCGGGACTTCAAGCTCTGGATCAGGGAAGAGATCGAGGCAACCATGGCGCGGTTCGGGTCCGTAAGCCCAGAACCCGCCGGCGCGATCGCGGTGGAAAGGGCGGAGGCACCGAGCTATGTAGAGTCGGACATCAAACTACGACAGGCAGGATCATGACCACACATTCGCGCGGCGTTTCCGCATCGATCGACCCGGTGAAGCTCGACAGGCTGGCGGAAGTCGCCATCAAGGTCGGACTGCAATTGCAGCCAGGGCAGGATCTGGTGCTGACGTCGTCCATCGCGGCACTGCCGCTGACCAGGCGGATCGTCGAGCATGCCTACAAGGCCGGCGCCGGGCTGGTGACGCCGATCTTCAACGATGACGAGATGACGCTGGCCCGCTACCGCTTCGGCGCCGATGCGAGCTTCGACCGCGCCGCCGGCTGGCTTTATGAAGGCATGGCGAATGCCTTTGCCAACAATGCGGCCAGGCTTGCCGTACGCGGCGAGGATCCGTCGCTGCTCTCCGCACAGGATCCGGCGAAAGTGGCGCGCGCCAACAAGGCGAATTCGATGGCCTACCAGCCGGCGCTGGAAAAGATCACCGGCTTCGACATCAACTGGAACATCGTCGCCTATCCGGACCTCGCCTGGGCCAAACAGGTCTTCCCCGGCGATGCCGACGATGTTGCGGTCGTGAAGCTCGCCGATGCCATCTTCGCCGCTTCGCGGGTCGATGTTGAGGACCCGATCGGCAATTGGAAGGCGCACAACGCGGCGCTTCGCAGCCGCACCGAATGGCTCAATGGCCATAATTTCCACGCGCTGCATTTCACCGGACCGGGCACCGACCTGACCGTTGGGCTGGCGGACGGCCATGAATGGATGGGCGGCGCCTCGACCGCCAAGAACGGCATCACCTGCAATCCCAACATCCCGACCGAGGAGGTCTTCACCACGCCGCATGCAAGGCGGGTCGAGGGTCATGTCTCCTCGACCAAGCCGCTGTCCTACCAGGGCACGCTGATCGACGACATTTCGGTGCGTTTCGAAGAAGGCAGGATCGTCGAGGCCAAGGCATCGAAGGGCGAGGATGTGCTGAAGAAGGTGCTCGATACAGATGAGGGCGCGCCCCGCCTCGGCGAAGTGGCGCTGGTGCCGCATTCCTCGCCGATCTCGGCAAGCGGGCTGTTGTTCTTCAACACGCTGTTCGACGAGAACGCCGCCTGCCACATCGCGCTCGGCCAGTGCTATTCGAAGTGCTTCGTCGACGGCGCCTCGCTCAGCCAGGACGAGATCGCGGCGCGCGGCGGCAACAAGAGCTTCATCCACATCGACTGGATGATCGGTTCGGACAGGATCGACATTGACGGCGTCCACAAGGACGGCGCCCGCGTGCCTGTCATGCGCAGGGGCGAGTGGGCCTGACCCGCTTTACGGAGCGGTCCGATGGCCTTCGATCTGGCGGTCAAGCGTATCTACGAACCACCCTCCCCCGATGACGGGCAGCGGGTTCTGGTCGACCGGATCTGGCCACGCGGCGTCAGCAAGCAAGACGCCGCGCTGGCTCTGTGGTTGAAGGACATCGCGCCGAGCGACGAGCTGAGAAAATGGTTCGGCCACGAGCCGGCGCGCTGGGCGGAGTTTCAGGAGCGGTACTGGGTCGAGTTGGATGGAAATGGCGAGGCGGTGAGTGAATTGCGAGGCTTGATCAGCCACGGCAAGGTGACGCTGCTCTATGGCGCGCATGATGAAGCGCATAACAATGCGGTGGCGCTGGCGGGGTATCTCAGCGCAAGCGCTCACAATTAGCCATCGTTAGCCAGACCTTCGTCATCCTCGGGCTTGACCCGAGGATCCATGCCGCGACCTCAGTCGAAAGGCGCAGCGGAGCAGAATCTGCACCGTTGCAACACGGATAGATCACGGCATGGATCCTATGGTCTGCGCTGCGTCGCTCCGCTCCTTGCTTCGCCATAGGATGACGAAGTGAGGTGTATGCGCTGCCCTACTTCACCACCGCCTCATAAACATCAGCCTTGAACCCCACCAGAATCCGATCCCCAACCTCCAGCACCGGTCGCTTGATCACGGTCGGCTTGGCCAGCATCAGCGCCTTGGCCTTCTTTTCGTCGAGGCTCTGCTTGTCGTTGTCCGGCAGTTCGCGAAACGTGGTGCTACCCTTGTTGAGCAGCTTTTCCCAGCCGACCTTGCCCGCCCAGCCATCCAGCCGCTTCGCGTCCAGTCCCTCTGCCCTGAAATCGTGAAACCTGTAGGCCACGTCATGGCCTTCCAGCCAGAGGCGCGCCTTCCTGACCGTGTCGCAGGTGGTGATGCCGTACATGATGATCGTCAAAACAGTGGCCCTTCCGATTTCGAATCTGACCGCAGATTAAGGACGCTCTGCGCGCTTTGCCAGCGCTCCCCGGCATGCCTTCGGTTTTGCCCTTGCCAACACTAAGGAATTTCCCTAAGTATTTTGACAGCGCCTCAGGACCAACCAATGACAAGCCTTCAGACCACAACTCCGAGCCCTCCGCCGATCGACGGCATCTTTCGCGCTCTTGCCGACCCGACGCGACGCCGCGTTGTTGAGCGGCTGAACCGCAGTCCCGCCTCGGTCAGCGAACTCGCAGAGCCCTTCGAGATGGCGCTGCCCTCCTTCATCGAACATCTCAAGATTCTCGAAGGCTGCGGGCTGGTGCACTCGCAAAAGACCGGCCGGGTCAGGACCTATCAGCTGGCACCCGAGCCGCTGAAACTCGCCGAAAACTGGCTGGCCGAACAGCGCACGCTTTGGGAGCGTCGCCTCGACCGGTTCGACGCTTATGTGATGACCCTCAAGGAGACAGAAAAATGAGCTATCCCCTCAAGCCGGATCCCAGACTGGACCTCGTGCTGGAGCGCGTCATCGATGCGCCGCGCGAATTGCTGTGGCGCGTTTGGACGACGCCGGAGCATGTCAAGCAATGGTTCACGCCGAAGCCTTGGATGATCACCGACTGCGAGATCGACCTCAGGCCGGGCGGGCTGTTCCGCACGCGCATGCAGTCGCCAGACGGCAAGGAGGTCAACGACCGCCAATGCTGCTATCTCGAAATCGTGCCGAACGAGCGGCTGGTTTGGACGGACGCGCTGCTGCCGGGCTATCGGCCATCAGGCGAACCCTTCATCACCGCGGTCATTTCCCTTCAGCCGGACGGCAAGGGAACCCGCTACACCGCCACCGCCATCCATCGCGACGAGGCGACCCGCAACAACCATGAAGAGATGGGTTTCTTCAACGGCTGGGGCACGGTGGCCGACCAGCTTGCGCAGTACGTCAAGACCATTTGAGCCTCTCACATGGCGGCCTGGGGCATCGTCCCGGCCGCCATGCTTATTTTTTAACCTCCAGCGACGAGATCGAATTCCCCAAGCCGATGGTATTTCACGGCCTCAATAATAGAAGCGCTCTTCGGTGATTTTGCCGTTCTTGACCGTGTAGAGGCCAACTTCATCCCTGGTGACACGCTCCCCGGTAGCCTTGGGCGTTATGTCGAACTTGAAGCGCACCGCGAACTGGTCGCCATTGACATAGGGACCCTCGACCGAGCCGCCATGCACTTCGTTGTTCTCCTGCCACCACTGGCCCTTCTGCTTGAGAGCCTCCTTGCCATTGGCAATGGCCATTGGCCCCGCCATGGCTTCGAGACTGACGATATCATCGGCATTGTACTTCTCGGCAGCAGCTTCGTTATCGCCCTGCTTGAGCAGTTCGGTGAAATCCTTGGCAATTTCCGCGATGGTCATTTGTGTTCCTCCTGTTCAGACGCACTGCAAATAGGGAAGCGCTTACCGGCCCGCCACCGTTGCCGGCACTACAGCTGACAAGCCGTGTCAGGACGATTGGTATAGCGGCTGTGTGGCCACGATTTCTCATATGCCGGCTAGGGAATCGTCCTGACCGGTCAATCGCCAGGTCGCCGGACATTTGTATTCACCCTGGTGGCTGCAGATCAGCGAAAAACTCCGCACTGTCCAGGATATCGGCTCAACGATCCGTTCCCGCACTTTCGGAACGCCCCTCCTGTCGCGAAGCAGCGTGACATGTGGCTCCAGCGAGGTCGTGATGAATGGCTTTAGCGGGCTGTCGTCAATCACGGCAGAGAGCTTGCGCCAGAAGGCTTGCAAGGTCGGCGAATGGTCGCTGCTGCGAAGGACCAGCGCCCCGCCGCCGAAAGCCGACAGGCGGTCGAAGCAAACATCGAATGGTGTGGCCTGGATCAGCAAGCCGACATGGCGGGCGATCTCCACCACACGCTTCTGTTTGCCGTCGCCAAGGCCGATCAGGGATATGTGCATTTGATCGGTTGGCGTCAGCCATCCCCGCAATCTCAGTTCCTGATTGTAGTGCTCAGCCCTGCGCCGCAGCATGGCATTGACCGGATCCTCAACGAGAAATCCGTAGAACAGATGCGGCTCCCGGATCGGGTTCTGTCCTTCAAATCGGAAAAAGGTCTGACCGTTCTTCGCGGTTCCGTATGAAAATTGCCCACTCACAACCGATCTCGTCCGGCAGATTGTATCAAGCCGAGAAGTTTAGAACAAAAAGGGAACAAATCAAGTGAAAACAAAACCGGCGCTAATGGTTTCCGCATCAGCGCCCGCAAGTTTAACGGCGGAGCAAGCTTTTTCGAGCAAGGGCCGAACCCTACGATCCGTAGCCGATGATGCCCTGACCTCCCGAAAATCGTGGATCGACCAGTCGACATACCCCCGGCCGTTGACCGACGGCTTGTAGCCACCGCGCGGCGTGTGCTCCGGTTATTTAACGTCGACAAAATTAGCTTGGTAGCACCGGGCAGTTGGCACCACGGCGCAGGCTGATATGCGCCACGTCTCCGACGCTGAATTGGGAACCCTCGGCCTGGCGCGGCGCATCGATGACAACAGGCGCGCCCTGCCCGAGTTCGGCATGAAGGCGCAGCGTGCGACCGTGAAAGACGACGCTGTTGACGCGCGCCGGTGCGGTGCCGGGCGCGGCCTCGGTCATCGCCAGCAAATCCTCCGGACGCACGCCGATGGTGCGGGTGGCGCCCTCGGCAGGTGCCTCGCCGGTTTCAGAAATAGCCTCCAGCGGCAGGGCGCCGGCGGCGAAGCGCAGGCGATCGCCGTCTCGGCCGACGAAGCGCGATTGCAGGAGATTCATGGTGCCGATGAAGCTCGCCACAAACTTCGTGGCGGGCCGGTCGTAAAGGGTGGCCGGCGGCGCGATCTGCTCGATGCGGCCCTTGTTCATGACGACGATGCGGTCGGAAATCGACAGCGCTTCGGTCTGGTCGTGGGTGACCATGACGAAGGTGGTGCCGAGCCGCGACTGCAGCCGCTTCAGTTCAACCTGCATCTGTTCGCGCAGATGCGCATCGAGCGCCGACAGCGGCTCGTCGAGCAGCAGCACGCGTGGTTCGCAGACGATGGCACGCGCCAGCGCGACGCGCTGGCGCTGGCCGCCCGACAGTTCGGAGACGCGGGCGCCAAGCTTGTCGGCGAGACCGACCATGTCGAGGGCTTCGCCGGTGCGCTTTGCCTGCTCAGATCCAGACAGTTTGCGCAGCGACAGACCGAAGCCGACATTTTCGGCGACATTCATGTGCGGGAACAGCGCATAGTCCTGGAACACGGTGTTGACCGGCCGGTCGAACGGCCGAAGGGCAGTGATATCGCGACCATCGAGCAACACCTTGCCGCTCGACGGGCTTTCGAAACCGGCGATGACGCGCAGGCTGGTGGTCTTGCCGCAACCCGACGGCCCGAGCAGCGTGACAAACTCGCCGCTGATAATGTCGAGGTCGACGGCGTCGAGCCCGACGATGCCGCCAGGAAAAATCTTCGAGACCGCCTGCAGCCGCACAAGTGGATCAGGCGCCATCGCGAACCTCGGACGGCTTCGTGGTGTTGACCCAGAGGATCTGGCAACGCTCAGTGCCCGGATTGCAGAAGGCATGCAAAAGCGTGCTCTTGAACGCAAAACTGTCGCCGGCCTTCAGCCCGTAATTTGTCGAATCCACCACCAGTTCGACCTCGCCGGCCAGCACGAAGCCGAATTCATGGCCGGCATGGGCATAGGCCTCGGCCGTGCCGCCGCTGGCTTCCACCGTCACCAGCATGCCGGTCAGCGTCGCGCCCGGGGGCGACAGCAGCGCCTTGGCAATGCCTTCCGATTTCACCGGGATCTGCCGCCGCTTGTCGGCACGCACACAATAGAGATCGCTGACGGCATCGTTGCCGTCGGCGATCAGCGCCGACGGCTCGATGTCGAGAGCGGCGGCGAGTGGCCAGATCACCTTGACGCGCAGTGAGGACATACCGCGCTCGATCTGGCTCAAAGCACCGATCGACACACCGGCTTTTGCCGCAAGATCGGCCAGCGACAGGTTGCGTTCCAGCCGCAGCGCCCGTACGCGCCGGCCGACCCGCACATCGGCATCGTCCTTCGGCTTCTCAGCCGGTTCGTCCAGCATGTCCATCAATTCATCCTCGTTTGCAGTCTATCCATCGGAGCGCGGCGCAGCGTCGATAAGCTCC
>NZ_RZTF01000680.1:0-1748 GCF_004023175.1 Mesorhizobium sp. M7A.F.Ca.MR.362.00.0.0 | reverse complement strand
AGGTAATTGTGGCCGAACTTGACGCCAGCCAGCATGTTGCCGTCGGTGACACCGGTGGCCGCGAACAGCACATCGCCGCGCGCCATGTCCTCCGTCCGATAGACCCGTTTCGGATTGGAAATACCCATCTTTGCCGCGCGAGCAACCTTTTCCGGCGTGTCGAGGATCAGCCTGCCTTGCATCTGGCCGCCGGTGCAGCGCAGCGCGGCAGCGGCCAGCACGCCCTCTGGTGCGCCGCCAGTGCCGAGATAGATGTCGATGCCGGTTTCTTCCGGATCCGTGGTGTGGATGACGCCGGCGACATCGCCATCGCCGATCAGCCGGATCGCGGCACCCGTGGCGCGCACGGCATCGATCAGCCTGGCATGACGTGGCCGGTCGAGAATGCAGGTGGTGATATCCGATATGGCCACGCCCTTCGCCCTGGCGAGGCTGGCGATGTTCTCAGCCGCCGAGGCGTCGATGTCGATGACGCCGTCCGCATAGCCCGGACCGATGGCGATCTTGTCCATGTAGACGTCGGGCGCAAACAGCAGGCTGCCCTTTTCGGCGATCGCGATGACCGCGAGTGCATTGGGCAGGTTCTTGGCGCAAATCGTCGTGCCTTCGAGCGGATCGAGCGCGATATCGACGGCCGGACCTTTGCCGGAGCCGACTTCCTCGCCGATGTAGAGCATCGGCGCCTCGTCGCGCTCGCCTTCGCCGATCACCACAGTGCCCTTGATGGCAAGCCGGTTGAGTTCCTGGCGCATGGCGTCGACTGCGACCTGGTCGGCCGCCTTTTCGTCGCCGCGCCCGCGCAGCCTGGCGGCCGCGACGGCGGCCCGTTCGGTGACGCGCACCAGTTCCATGGTGAGTATCCGGTCAAGGCCGGCGACGATGTTCTGGGCCACATTCATCTGGTGATTTCCTCGTTGGCAATGCGGCCTCCCGCCGGAGGCGGGCCTGTTTTGTCAAACCAGCATGACAACGGCAAGACCTACCCAGGATTTTATCGAATACCCAACAATATCAATCGATTAAACCGCATCCTGAAACGAGACTGGCCCGATCGCCGTGCGCCGGGCCAGTCTCAATACGGTAAAAATGGCGGCGTTCACGGCCTAGAAAACCGCGAGGTATTTGAGCAGTGAAATGATGCCGATGATGATGACGATGACCTGAACTATCTGTCTCATCCGGCCATCGAGCGGCAGGCGTTGAACCAGATAGAGAACGAGGATGATGACGAGGAATGTGATCAGGATGCCGATCAATGCTGATGAAGCCATGGTGCCCTCCTTAAAAGTGATTTGCTGAAAACAAGAGAGTGGGCCGGAAGCCCGGCCCTATCGCGCTGCGGTCAATACCAGCGGCGGGAGGTATCGTTCGTCGATTGACCAATGGCGAAGCCGGCCAGAAAGCCGAGCAGGCCGATCACGCCGACCAAAGCTGTCGTCGTACCTGGATTTTCACGCGCGACCTCCGAAACAGCCTGAGCCTGGCTGCGCAGCTGTTGCGCCGTACGCGAAGCGCGGCTCGCGGCCGTGTCGTACAACTCGGACGCCTGTTCGCCGGCGTCGTCGAGCATTTCCGCGCCCCGCGCCGAAATGCTCTTGTTGATCTTGGTGATCTCCTTGCGCAAATCGGCAATCTGCTTTTCCAGCGTCTTCTGGATGTCGTCGATATTAGGGGTGTCGGACTTGTTGGTATCGGCCATGAAGCGGTTCCTCTGGTTGCTGACCAAGAGAACGGCGACGACACCACTT
>NZ_RZTF01000679.1:0-1753 GCF_004023175.1 Mesorhizobium sp. M7A.F.Ca.MR.362.00.0.0 | reverse complement strand
GGACGCCGCCATCGAAACTGCCGATCTCCCCCCTTGAGGGGGAGATGGCCGGCAGGCCAGAGGGGGGTGCGACGGTACGAATAGCCATGCCCAAGGCATGCGTAATTCGGCTTGGGTTTGTCAATCCTGCAGCACGCCGCCGGCGCCTTCCAGCGCCTCGCGTGTGTCGACATCGACTGACGCCGCCGCGCCGATCTCGACATCGATGACATCGAGCCCTTCCGTCTCAACCAGATGGCGCGCGCCTGTGTCGCCTTCGAGATGGGCGATCGCCGGAAACAGCGAGCGCGGCAAAAGCACAGGGTTGCCGCGCTTGCCGTCATGCGAGGCGCGGACCACCGCATTGCCGCCTGCCTTGCGGAAAGCATCGATCAATCTGTCGAGGTCATCGGACGTGATATCAGGCATGTCACCGAGAACGATCATCACGCCGGCGGAATCTTCCGGCAGATAGGCGATGCCGGCTTTCAGCGAGGTGGACAGGCCCTCGGCAAAATCGGGATTGTCGGCGAAGGTCACGTCGAGGCCCACCAGCGCAGCGCGCACCCGCTCGCGCTGGTGGCCGGTGACGATGACAGTGCCGGACGCCTTCGAGCCGAGCGCCCGCTCGGCGGTGCGGCGCACCAGCGGCTTGCCGTCGAACAGCGCCAGCAGCTTGTTCGGCCCGCCCATGCGGCTTGAGCGGCCGGCCGCCAGCAGCACGATGCCGACCTTGAGCTGGCTTCTCGCCGGCAGCGGTTCGCGCGGCTGCGGCCGTGTCGGGATTTCCATCAGCAGCCCACCGACCCCCATGCCGGCAATATCCCTTGCGGTCACGTCGAGGCCAGCGATCAACCGGTCCAGCACCCAGTCGAAACCATTCTCCTTGGGGCTGCGGGCGCAGCCGGGCGCGCCGATGACGTGCTTGCCGCCGAGCGTTCCGAGCACCAGCAGATTGCCGGGATCGACCGGCATGCCCGCGCGGATGACTGCACCACCCGCCTTCTCGATCGCCGCGGGAATGACATCGGCAAAATCGCTCATCGCCGAAGCGCCGAAGATCACCACCATGTCGTTGTCGCGCGCCAGGGAGACCGCGGCCTCCGCCACTGGCGCGACCTCATGCGGCGTGCGGCGCTCCGCAGTCAGCCTGCCGCCCGTACGCGCCAGCCGCGCTTCCGTGACTCGCAGCGTCTTGTCGAGCACGGAAGGCTTGATGCCCGGCAGAACCGTCTGGATGACGCCGACACGCACGGGCCGGTAGGCATTGACGGCAAATATCTCGCCCGCGGCGCAGATTTTCGTCGCAGCGTCGACCAGCGCTGAACTGACCGCGAAGGGGATGATCTTCACGGTCGCGACCATCTGGCCTTTCTCGACCGGCGCATGCTGCGCCAGCGTCGCAATGGTGATGGCGGGATCGATGGCATTGATGGCATCGATGACAGCGGCATCGACCGTGAAGATGCCCGGCGCCTTGGCATGGAGATTGACCCGCCCGGTCGCGGCAGGCCTGGCTTCGATCCCGCGAAAGGTCATGCTCTCGGCGATCGTCTGCGCGGCGGCATCCTCGCCGAGGTCGTCGACGGCCAGCACGGCCGCAACGACCTCAGAAATGCCGGCAGCCCGCAGCAGCGCCACATCTTCGGCGCTCAGCCTGTGCGCCTTGCGGAAGCGGCGTTCGCCGGCGGTGGTCGAATGCGCCAGCACCGCGCCTTCCGCGGTCTCGATCGGGATCGGGCCGAATTTCACGCCGCAGCGCCCGCAGAGCGCC
>NZ_RZTF01000678.1:1254-1754 GCF_004023175.1 Mesorhizobium sp. M7A.F.Ca.MR.362.00.0.0 | reverse complement strand
CGTCGAAGACGGATCCTGTCTCCGCCGTATACGGGCCGAGGAAGCTGGTGCGCGGGGCCGGCCCCTTCTCCGTCCCGACCGCGAGGGGACGATAGATGGGCAACATCGACTATAACGAGCTTGATGGCGGGCCGACCGTCGCCAGACGCTATGCCGGAGTGGGCACGAAACTCGCCATGGTCGCCGCAGGGCTGATCGTGGCGATCGCGCTGATCTGGATCAACTGGCCTCGCGAGCCGCGCTCTCGCGATACGGCCTCGGATGCTAATGACAATTTCAACCCGCCTGAATTTCGCCCGCCTGCGCTGGCCGAGACGCCACAGGCGGCCGACAAGACAATCGACCAGATCGTTGTTCCGCCGCCCCCGGAAGGGGAAGACAACAAGCAACAGGCCGACAATGTCGATCAGACGGTTGAGCAAGGCGCCGATCTCGATGCGCAGCGGCGCGCCATCGAAGCCCAACTGGCGGCCGAGCAGGCGCGCCGCAAAGCCGAAGAA
>NZ_RZTF01000678.1:0-1244 GCF_004023175.1 Mesorhizobium sp. M7A.F.Ca.MR.362.00.0.0 | reverse complement strand
ACGAGGAGTCCCGCAGGAAGGCCGAGGAGGCTGAGCGCCAAAAGGCAATGTGGGAGCGCCTGCGGTCGAACCAGATGATTACCAGCGAGCAAGTCAACCCGGCCGCCGGGCACGATCAGCCGGCCCAGGCGCAGATCGCCGCCGACGGTCAGCTTGTTCCAGTGCCGGGCGCCGACAACGACCCGAACAAAGCTTTCCTCGCGCAATCAGAAACACATTCGAACGCGATGGCGAAGGCGCGGGTTTTCCGCCGCACCGATGCATTGATCCCTGAAGGCACGATGATCCGCGGATTTCTGGAAACCGCCATCAACACCGATCTGCCCGGCATGGTTCGCGCGGTGGCGCGCGAAGACGTCTATTCGCTCGACGGCCGTCGCATTCTGATCCCGAAGGGGTCTCGGCTGACCGGCGAATATCGTTCGGGGATCGCGCGCGGGCAAAAGCGTGTGTTCATCGTCTGGAACCGCGTCATCCGTTCCGACGGCGTCTCGGTCGACATCGCCTCGCCTGGCGCCGACCGTCTCGGACGGGGCGGTCTCGGCGGCCGCGTCGATACGCATTGGCTTGAACGCTACGGCAATGCGATCATGCTTTCCGTCGTTGGCGGCGTTTCGGAGTACCTGTCCTCCCTCACCGACAATGGCAGCGACAGCCAGCAACGGCAGGTGACGACCGTTGACCCGGTCACGGGGCAGACGGTCATGACCACCTATGGCGGCTCCGGTTCGCAACGCGACGCCCGCAGCATCGCCTTCGACAAATCATCGACGGCGCTGCAGCAGCTGGCGCAAGAAGCGTTCCGCGACACACAAAACATCCCGCCGACGATTTATGTCGACCAGGGCAAGCCGATCGTCGTCTTCGTGCGCCGGGACCTGGATTTTTCCGAAATCTATGCGGATCCGGTAGAAGAGGAGCTGGCCCGACTGAAGCGCGGCGGCAAGCCGGCAAGAGCGCTCGATCCGACGCCGCTCTTCATGCCGCCGAAGTCCGGGGCTGATCCCTATTATCCAGGCTACGGGACTCCGATGAGATGAATGTGCAGCCTGTGCCGAACCCCGGGGCGCGCGCACCGGTGCTGCGCGCCGAACTGGAACCGATCTGGCCCTACATGGAGGAAGAGTCGGTTTCCGAAATCGCCGTCAACCGACCCGGCGAAGTTTTCATCGAGCGCCTGGGTACTAAGGAGATGGAGCACGTCGTCAAACGCGAGCTCACCAGAAACTGGATACGCTCGGTCT
>NZ_RZTF01000677.1:0-1755 GCF_004023175.1 Mesorhizobium sp. M7A.F.Ca.MR.362.00.0.0 | reverse complement strand
CGAACAGGTCGCCGCGCTTGAACGAATCCATCGCCTTGCGCACCAGATTGGCGTATTCGCCCGGTTCATGGTCGCCGCGCGGCGGGATGCGGTCAGGGCTCTTGAACGGCTCGGCGATTTCGTCGCGCGGCAGCCCTTCGGTCGAAAAACCCTCGCCGGCATAGTCATAGCGGTCGGTCCAGGCCTTGGCGGAATAATGGTCGACGACCAGGATCTCGTCGGGCAGGAAAAGCACCAGGTCGCGCTGGCTTGGCTTGCGCTCGAGCTTGTAGTCGACCGGGTCGAACTGGAAGGCGAGGTCGTAGCCGAAAGCGCCGTAGAGACCGAGATTGGCGTCTTCCTCGGTCCTGAACAGAGCGGTGATGGCGCGCAGCACCGTGAAGACTGAAGGGACGCGGCTGCGCTCCTCCTCGGTGAAGACACGGCCGGGCTTGGCGACATCGAGGCGGATGAGTGTCTTCGACGTCTCGGCGATGGTGACATCCGCCTGGCTGGCGAGCGCCTTGCCGATGACCGGCAGCAGCGCCTCGCCACGGCGGTTCAGCGCCTCGATGCGCATGGCACGGCCGCGCGCCGAGACGACCAGTGGCGGATCGATGATGGCGGTGTCCCAGCGCGTGTAGCGGCCGGGATATTCATAGTTCGAGGAAAATACAGCGCCGCGGCGCGAATTCAGGCCGTCAACGTAAGCGTCGATCGCGCCCGCATAGGGCCGGTCGTGGCGCGCGCGCGTGATGGTGATGCCACCCGCGGTCACGAAACTTTCCGCGCCGTTTTCCAGAAGCTTTATAGTCATTGCCGTCTCCATCAGCGTCTTGGGGCAACGGACCCGGGAATGGCTTGGAAAAAACAAATGGCCGCCCGGACTTTCCGCTGCGGCCACCCTCTCTTTTCACGCGCACGTGTTCGAACAGGCCGCTGTCAGCAGGCCCACCACCAAATGGTCTTGATCGAACGCATGTTCATGGCGAAAATCCATAGCCGCGAAAAACCGGATGCGCAACTGATTTGAAAAGCCTGTCCGGTGGCCGCCGCTTCAGCGTCTCATGGCACATCGCCAGGGCGGACAGTGCCGCTTAGACTGTTCCTCTAACAGCAGGAGACGGGAAAACACCATGACCGAGCAGATCGAGCGTGCGCGGACGTTCCATTCCCTCCACGTCAAGGGAAACCCGATCGTTCTCTACAACGTCTGGGATCCGGGTTCGGCCAAGATCGTCGAGAAAGCGGGCGCCAAGGCGATCGCCACCGGAAGCTGGCCGGTGGCTGCCGCGTTCGGCTATGCCGATGGCGAGAAAATCCCGCTGGAGCTGGCGCTCGACAACATCAAGCGCATCGTCACTGCCGTCGACCTGCCGGTGACCATGGACCTCGAGGGCGGCTACGGCGTCGATCCGGAGATTGTGGCTCGCACGGTGACGTTGGCGCTACGGGCCCGCGCTATCGGTTTCAATTTCGAAGACCAGGTTGTCGGCGGCACCGGCCTGCACGACATTTCTGTTCAGGTAAAACGCATCGAAGCTGCGGCAGCGGCCGTCAAGGCCTCCGGCATACCGGCGTTCATCAACGCCCGAACCGACATCTTCCTCAAGGCGAAACCGGATGCGCATGACGACGTCCTGCTCGACCAGGCCATCGAGCGCGCGCAGGCCTTCGAAAAAGCCGGCGCACACGGCTTCTTTGCACCGGGTCTTGGCGATGAGGACCTGATCGAGACGCTTTGCAAGGCAATCGCGTTGCCGGTCAACATCATTG
>NZ_RZTF01000676.1:0-1758 GCF_004023175.1 Mesorhizobium sp. M7A.F.Ca.MR.362.00.0.0 | reverse complement strand
CTTCCGCGGCGCCACCCCCGCATGGCGGAAGGGGTTTCAATCCGACATGTTTGCGCAAGCTCAGACGGCGTCGTTTTCCCAGCGATCGAGGAACGTTTCGATCGGCATGGCCTGCATGTCGGGAACCGCTCTGGCCAGCTTTTCGACCGGCCAGTCCCACCAGGCGAGAGCTTCGATCCGCGCCGCGATATCCGGAGTGAAGCGTGGCCGGAGAGCCTTCGCCGGCACGCCGGCGACGATCGCATAGGACGGCACGTCACGCGTCACCACGGCGTTGGCGCCGATGACGGCACCGTTGCCGATGGCGATCCCAGGCATGATCACCGCGCCGTGGCCGATCCAGACATCATGGCCGATGGTCACGGCTTTCGCCTGCCGCCGCTCGCGGAAGGCGGCATCGACGCCCAGCCAGCGAAAATACTCGTTCGGCCGGTAGCTGAGCTTGTGCTGGGTCAGCCGCTCTATGGGATGCTCCAGCGCATTGATACGGCTGTTGGCGGCGATCGAGCAGAATTTCCCGATCGTCGTGTAGATCGCTTCACAGTGGCGCTCAAAATAAGAGAAGTCGCCGACATTCACCTCGCGCAGCACCACCCGCTCGCCGATCGAGGCATAGCGGCCGAGCTTGCACGCCTTCAGCTCCGCGGTCGGATGGATACGCGGCTCGGGGTCTTTCGGGACGAGGTTTTCGGAACGCTCCATGCCGGCGGCTTTACGCCTAGGCGATTGGTCCCGCAAGCGGGACCAATCGTCCCTCAGATCGTCTCCCAGCAAGGATTCGCCGAGCGAATGGTCCCGCAGCGGGACCATTCGTCCGTCCGGCTCCCGAAGAAACTAAGCAGCTTATTGCGGCTTGCCTTTGCTCCACACCACGCTCTGGCCGTAGAGCGGCACGGTGGTGACCGACATTTTGGCCGAGCCGTTCTGCACCTGGCGCGAATGCGAGAGATAGATCAGCGTCTCATTGGGCTTGTCGTAGATGCGGTTCACCACCTGCTTCTTCCAGATCAGGCTGATGCCTTGCTTGACCACCTCCTCGCCGCCCTCGCTCATGTCGATGTCGCCGATCGTGATCGGGCCGGTCTGGCGGCAGGAGATGGAGGAATCGGACGGATCCTCGAACCAGTTGCCCTTGTGCAGGCGATCGATGATGCCGCGGTCGAAATAGGAGACGTGGCAGGTCACGCCTTCCACTTTCGGATCCTTGATCGCTTCGACGATGATGTCATTGCCGAGCCAGTCGACGCCGACCTTGCCGACTTCCTCGGCGACCGCGGCACCGGCGCCAACGACAACACACGCGGCCAACGCGCCGCCGATCAGTTTTCGCCCAATCAGTCCGTGCCCAATCAGTCGTGGCAAGGGAGCCTCCTGCGGTTCGAGTTGCCGGTCACAGGTGGGGCGAGCAGCCCGGCTTTGCAAGCAGATAGGTCGACACCACTGCGGTTGCGGCAACGCGGCACTTTGCCTGTGCGAGGCCGAACCGCTAAGACTGTCGCACAGGCGCGGCATTGAGCCGGCGCGGCGATTTCTGCAGACGGACTTTTCTGATGATGCGTTCTATCCTGGTCGGCATTCTCGTCCTGATGGCCGCCGGTATCGGCTGGCTGACCTTCGACTGGTACCGCGGCCATTATGGCGGCGAGCCCTTCGGCGCTGCCTTCACCCTGGTCGACCAGAAAGGCGCGCCGATCACCGAGGCTGCCTTCAGGGGTCAGCCCAGCGTCGTCTTCTTCGGCTTCACCCATTGCCCAGAGG
>NZ_RZTF01000675.1:0-1760 GCF_004023175.1 Mesorhizobium sp. M7A.F.Ca.MR.362.00.0.0 | reverse complement strand
GCCAAGGATGGACCGATCGACGGGGATGGGCCGATTGGCCGGGGCGCATTTAAAGGCGGTGCGGCACCGCCCGGCAAAGCGACATCGGGCAAGCCGGATGCCGGCGGCAACCGCTCCTGATCAGGCCGCGCCGATCTCGCCGATCAGCCTTGTATATTCGGCCTCGGCTTCGCCGTAACTGCCATTGGCGAGTTCCAGCAGTCCGGCGCGGTCGCGAATGACGATCTCGCCCCGACGCGAGCGGATCAACGCGCGGCCTTCGAGCAGTTGGAGGGCGACGGTGACGCCTGGCCGCCTGACACCAAGCATGATGGCCAGGAATTCGTGGGTGATGGCGAGATGTTCGCCCGGCACGCGGTCATCGCACATGAGCAGCCATCGCGCCAGCCGTTCCTCGAGCTTCAACCGCGCGTTGACGAGCGCGGTGCAGCCGGCCTGGGTCTGTAGCGCGTTGACGAAGCGCAGCAGGAACATGCGCAAGGTCGCACTTGCCTCCAATGCTGCCTTGAAAGCGCCGGCTTCGATGCGGACCGCTTCGCCTTCGAGTTGGACGTAACAGGCATGCGGCGCACGGTCGTCGCCCATCACCAGGGAACATCCCGTCATGCCTTCGAAGCCGATGAAGCCCACTTCGGCCTCTTGGCCGCTCGTGGTGCTGGCGACCACCGAACCGATGCCCTGTTCGATGAAGTAGACGGCCTCGATCGGAATATTCGGGGTCACAAGCATCATGCGCAGCGGCAAGTCGCAGCGCTGCATGTGCGGCTCGAGCAACGCCAGATCATCCGCGGGCATGCGCCGCAGCAGCTGATTTCGGTATTGATGGTTTTTGGTGAGATCAGACATGGCGTAGCCCAATGCAGGGCAAGAGCCATCCAATCTCCCAGCCGTCCGTGCCCGTAAAAACGTACGGACGATCGCCTATGTATAGGGGCTCTGAACGAAGAAAGATATCAATGCGATATGAAATTCGAAGCACGGCGCCCCCCAACGCCCGTTCGCATATGAAAAGATCGGCCTGAATGTTAGTGTCGGAAACGTACCAAGCGCCACTTGGTACAAAACCGACATATTTCATGAGAGCGCCGGATCACGGTGAGGGTCGATGAAATCCGCCGGCTAATGACAAAGGCGCCATGTCGCGCCGGGCTCGAGAACCGTTCGAAAAGTGGGGCAGAGCGGCGGGAGAATTGTACGATATTTACTGTGATGAAGGCCGATGTTGACTCTTGCTCAGCCCGATTTCATTTTTTGACCCACAGCGTCAAGGAAGTGGTCGCTGCTCCGAAAGGGGCTTCTTATGTCGAGCCTTCATAAGCGCAATCCTGGTTTCCATCCTTCCGATCTGCAACTGTGCCAGCGCGTCTTCGATCGGGTCTGCCTGGAGCGCAAACTCGATCGCATGTCGGGGGAGTCGGACGTGCAGCTTCTGGCGGCCACGGTGTTTTCGCTGTTTCAGAATGGCTGCCGCAATGAAGGCGAGTTGCTTGAGAGTTTCCGGCGGACGCGCCAATGACCAAAGCCAGGATCACGTCCGCGGCACCGGTAGCCGAAAACGAACCTTACGACGCTGCGGTCTTCGCCCGGAAATACGGCATGTCGCGGAAGGCCGCGGAGGTCGTGCTGTCCGCGAACGGACCGTCCAGAACGGCTTGTGACGCTGCCGCCCGCTCTTTTATGGAAGCGGTCGCCCGCAGGGCGAAGAGCAGCCGTGGACACTGAAGCTGCGCCTGGAGCGGCTGCCGTACCGCCCGCCCCGG
>NZ_RZTF01000674.1:0-1765 GCF_004023175.1 Mesorhizobium sp. M7A.F.Ca.MR.362.00.0.0 | reverse complement strand
TGACTGGAAGATGAAAACGGCACTTTGCGGCGAAACGAAACCGTCGGCAGCGATCGAGAAATAGGCGACGAGCCCGAACAAGAGCACGATGAACCCGTAGCGGATGGCGTGGTCGCGCAATGTCATCCGGCGCTCCCGCGCGCTGCTGCCGTCTTTACCCAACCCGAACCCATGCTCTCTCCATTCCAATTCCTATAGCCCGCGCTCAGGCCGCACTGTGCAGCGGCCCGCCGGCGACCTCGGCCAGCAGGCGGTCGAGATCGACATCGGCATTGCGGTGTTCGCCGACGATGGTCTGTTCCGACATGACCAGGATGCGATCGGCGGTCTCCAGGGCCTCGTCGAGTTCGGTGACGAACACCAGCGTGGCGCGTCCGTTTGCACTCGCCCTGAGCTTGGCGGCAATGTCGCGCCGGGCCGAGATATCGACGCCCTGAAACGGCTCATCCAGAATGAACAGCCTTGCATCCTGCGCCATCCAGCGGGCGACCATCACCTTCTGCTGGTTACCGCCGGACAGCTCCGACATCTCGTCCTTCTCGGAACGGCAGACGATGCTCAGTTCCTCGATCTGCCGGCGTGCCGTGGTGCGTTCGAGGCGGCGCCTCAGGATGCCGAAGCGCGACATGCGCTTGTGAAACGGCAGGCTGATATTTTCCTGGATGTTGAAGCCTTGGACGATGCCATTCTCGCCGCGGTCCTTGGCGACCAGGAACACGCCGGCAGCGATCGCTTCGCCGGCTGTTTCAGGTGCATAAGGCCTGCCGTTCAGCGTCATGGTGCCGGCGAGCGGCTGGCGCACACCAAAGAGAGTCTCGGCAAGCGCCGTCTTGCCGACGCCGACGAGGCCGGTGATGGCAACGACCTCGCCGTCGCCGAGCGTCAGCGAGATCGGCCGGGCGCCCGGCGCAATGCGCAGACCCTCGATCGTCAGGACTGCCTTGGCCGAATTCCTGACGACGATCTGCTCGAGATGGATCTTGCGGCCGAGCATGGCGTTGACCGCGCCTTCATAGTCGAGCGGTTTCTTGTCGAAAATGCCTGAGATGATCCCGTCACGCATCGAGACGATGCGGTCGGCCAGCCGCCTGATGTCCGACATGCGATGCGAGATGTAGAGGATCGCCACGCCCTGCTCGCGCAGCCTGTCGATCAGCGCGAACAGCCGGTCGGCCTCAGCGCTGGACAGCGATGAGGTCGGCTCGTCGAGGATCAGCACTTTCGGCTTGTGCGCCAGCGCGCGGGCAATCGCCACCATCTGGCGATCGGCCAGCGAAAGATCGCTCACCCGCGCCTTCAAATCGATGGCCAGCCCCATGCGGTCGGCAACCGCCTTGGCCTCCCGCCGCACACGGACCGGATTGAACAGGGTCGGCGCGCCGCTGCCGCTCAGCCGGTCGAGGGTCAGGTTGGTGGCGACGTCGAGGTCGGCTACGACACCGTCGTTGATATTCTGGTGCACGGTGACGACGCCGGCGCGGATCGCTTCGGCCGGGGTTTTCGGTGCGAAATCCTGGTCGGCGAGCGCCATCGTGCCGCCGCCGCGTTCGTAGACACCGGAGATGATCTTGACGAGGGTGGATTTGCCGGCGCCGTTGGCGCCCATCAGCACGGTGACTTCGCCGGCATGCAATTCGACCGAGACGCCGCCTAGCACCTCGTTATGGCCAAAGGATTTCCTCAGTCCCTCTACGCGGAACACGGCATTACCGACCATGCGTTCCTCCCTGACATGACGCTATGGGCTGCATCGGCAATTGTCAAC
>NZ_RZTF01000673.1:0-1767 GCF_004023175.1 Mesorhizobium sp. M7A.F.Ca.MR.362.00.0.0 | reverse complement strand
CCGATAGGGTTCAGAGGCTGCAACGCGTCGGACCCTGGGCCCGGCGCCAATCCCCGCATCACGCAGGAGGATATCGCCGAACATCTGAAGCGGATCCGCAACGACTATTGTCGAGGTGGGCTGCGCGACACGATGAATCGGTTCGTTCCGCAGCCGGTCGGGCCGCGTTGCGCCCACATCCGGGTGCCGGAGGCACTGGGCTTGCATGAGCATGCGGACTCTATCGACGATGCGGTTGCCGAGCTGCACCGTCGCATGCAGGATACAGTCACCAACATTGTGGCCGAGCTTGCAGCCAAGGGCAGCTTCATTTTCTATCCGAATCCATTCTATCGTCCCTGACATCCTGACGGGCCACGTGGCCCGCTGTGGTGGAGGATGGAAGGCAAACAGCAAGCTTCATGGCGGTCTATGTCGACGCAGCGATCTGGAACTGGGCCGGCCATCGCTGGTGCCATCTGTTGGCCGACGACACCGACGAGTTGCATCGCTTTGCCGCCCGGCTCGGTCTCAAGCGCTCATCCTACCAGGGGCCGCCCAAGACATCGGCGCCGCATTATGACATAACCGGCTTCGAGCGCGATCGAGCGGTGCGGCTCGGCGCCATCGAATGCAGCCGCGAGGAGATCGTCGCGGTCTTCCGGCGAGTGCGAGTGCCGAACGGGAAGATAAAGCGCTGACGGCAGGGCGCGGATCGTCGCACGCCGCATCACAAATCCCGCGGCGCTTGCGTTTATCGCGCATCCCCTCTATATGCGCGCTCATTCCACACACGGACTTTGGTGTCTGCCCGGGAGAAATCCGGCTGAAACCTCCGGTGGCGTTCGAGGACAAAGTCCAAAAATGCCTGTGTCCGTGGAGGCTAACCGGAAAGGAACTTTGAATGGCACTGCCTGATTTCAGCATGCGCCAGCTTTTGGAAGCTGGCATTCACTTCGGCCACCAGACCCACCGCTGGAACCCGAAGATGGCGCCCTACATCTATGGCGCCCGCAACAACATCCACATCATCGACCTGTCGCAGACGGTGCCTTTGCTGCACCAGGCGCTTAAGCAGGTTTCCGACACCGTCGCCAAGGGTGGCCGCGTGCTGTTCGTCGGCACCAAGCGCCAGGCGTCCGACATCGTCGCCGATGCTGCACAGCGTTCGGCTCAGTATTATGTCAACTCGCGTTGGCTCGGTGGCATGCTGACCAACTGGAAGACGATCTCGAATTCGATCCAGCGCCTGCGCAAGCTCGACGAGATGCTGGCCGGCGAGGCGCAAGGGTTGACCAAGAAGGAACGCCTGAACCTCGACCGCGAGCGCGAGAAGCTCGACAAGGCGCTGGGCGGCATCAAGGACATGGGCTCGACGCCCGACCTGATGTTCGTGATCGACACCAACAAGGAAGCGATCGCGATCCTCGAGGCCAAGCGCCTCGGCATCCCGGTCGTCGCCATCATCGATTCGAACTGCGATCCGGACAAGATCGACTTCCCGATCCCCGGCAATGACGACGCGGCCCGCGCCATCCAGCTCTATTGCGATCTGATCGCCAAGGCTGCGATCGACGGCATCGCCCGCCAGCAGGGTGCGCTCGGCGTCGACATCGGCGCTTCGGTCGAAGCTCCGGTCGAACCCGCGCTCGACCCGGCTCCGGCTCCGGCGTCGGAAGCTCCCGAAGCTTGATAATCGAAGGCCGGTTGCGGCCTTCATCTTTCTCATATTCTGGCACGCTAAACAGACGCACCATCGAATACCGATGGTGCGTCGGTGCATTTAAA
>NZ_RZTF01000672.1:1261-1795 GCF_004023175.1 Mesorhizobium sp. M7A.F.Ca.MR.362.00.0.0 | reverse complement strand
ATGTAACAGAGATGCCGAGCGCCGCCGATCACATTTCGTGACTTATACTCCTCAGGTAATGCCTGGAAAAGTTGATCGGCCTTGTCCACCAGACGCCGGTGGGTTCGGATGGCGTCGATCGTGAGGGTCTCCAGGTCGGTCGGGGGAAGTCCGCTCGTGAGCCCCACTATCGGCCGAAGCTCGAATTTTTCCTTCAACGTCGCGTCGTCCGATTCCATTCCAGTCCCCTTAGGTTTGGCTGCGGTACGCCCCCGCTGACGACGAACCCTTTGAACCCTAGCCGGGGTTCGGATCCGAGATGACTCGGCCCTGAGACCTTTTGACCCCGTGCTCCTTCCGCCCAGGTGCGCGTCACCTGCGGCCGCCAGAATGCGACGGCAGGTACGATATTCACTGCCACGACAACAGGAGGGAAATGATGACAACTACCTACTATATCGGACTGGATGGCCCCAAAGACACAATTTCCGGGAGCTGAACGCGGGCTGGGTGGAGGCGCGTTTCTCGGGCAGATTGCCAACACGCCGGAGGCCG
>NZ_RZTF01000672.1:483-1251 GCF_004023175.1 Mesorhizobium sp. M7A.F.Ca.MR.362.00.0.0 | reverse complement strand
GCTTTATTCGGGTCGGTGGTCGCGGCTTCACGCGCAGGATCGGTTCCGCCAGCCGCCGTTTTGTCGCCACGCTGCTCGGCGGATTCACCTTCACTCGGCGGCGTCGGCTGGGCCAGCGTCACCTCTGCGGGGTCCGGCGCCCGAAACACCGCCGTGCCCTCGAAGTAGCCCGTCTGCCAGGCAATGACGGCGTCGTCGAAAACCTGTGGGAGAACCTCTTTGTCGGTGGGGTTGCCGTACCATTTGGTGACGATCCGATAGACCTTGGCGAACAGCGCCGTGCCCATTCGGATGTTAGCGCAGGCATCGACGAGGTCGGGCTTGAGCTCCCCTGCGTCCACGACGCCGAGGCCGGCCGGATATTGCGTGATCCCGACCCGCACGACGTTGCGGCCGACATGCTGTCGGATCAAAGCCAAGGCCTCGTCCGGCGTGGCTGGCTTCGGAACCAGCACGACACGGTTGCCTGAGCGGACCGTGACGGCCAGCGGGTCCTGCGACCCTGCCCGCTCGATGAACGTCTCGACGATCGCTGGCTTCAGAGCCCGATCGGCGCATTGCTGAATGAAGGCGGCGTCGACCATCCCGGTTTCTCCTGTGCTCATGTGTTGAAGGCCTGCACCAATGGACGGTTGAAGAGCTTCGCCCAGGCGACCGCACTGCCCCGCTGGATGGCGACGATCGAGGTGCCGGCGGTCCACCAGCCGTTGCCGGTCGCCACGATGATGTCCGGGGCGTGCAGCATCGACTGGAGCGCCGGCCAGAGAA
>NZ_RZTF01000672.1:0-473 GCF_004023175.1 Mesorhizobium sp. M7A.F.Ca.MR.362.00.0.0 | reverse complement strand
CCAGAGAATGAGCTGCTCGTAGCAGATCAGCGGCGCGATCCTCCTGCCCGCGAGTTCGACGACCGGATTGGCAAGCAAGTGGGCTCGCGCGCCTTCGCCCTGTCCCGTCCAGGCCCGCCATGGTTGCCACATGGAGACCGGGACCGGCATGCGTTCGCGATAGAGGATGCCCGCCACGTCGGCGGAGATCGCCGCCATGACGTTGTCGTAGCCGGCCGCGTCGATCGCGGCCGCGCCGGCGATCACGGTGATGTCCGATCCGCGCAGTCCATCCTGCCAGAGACGCGCGACGGTTGGCGTCCAGAAGCCCAGCGCGCTCTCGGGAAGGACGATGACGCGGCTTCCCTCGGCTGGCCGTGCGCGCACCGTTGCGATCAGGCCACGGTGATGCTCGAGCGAACCGTCACGCCCGAGGCTCTGGCCCAGTTTGAGATCGACGCCCTTCCATCCGTCCGGTAGGGAAGGTTCTGTCC
>NZ_RZTF01000671.1:0-1805 GCF_004023175.1 Mesorhizobium sp. M7A.F.Ca.MR.362.00.0.0 | reverse complement strand
CTGGAAGGGGGTCTCGCCGGCCACCATGCAGACGATCGCCGACCAGACCATCGACCAATTCGCGGCCTGGCTCGGCGGCAAGGCGGGCTAGAGGCATCGGACCCAAAAAGTGGAGACGGTTTTGGGAAAATCCAATGCCCAACGAGAAGAAGGAGCAGCGCAAGTCCGCTGCTCCCTGTTGCAGCCCGGCGATGGCGCGGAGCTTTCTTGAGTTTAGCCGGCGGATTCCCGATCTCGGCGCTTGCAATACCGGCGCGGGCCGCTAAAAGCCCGGTTAAAGGGCGCAAGCGAGTCCGTCAGGTCTCATCATCCTCCACCAGGAACCGTGCATGAAACTCTTCGCGGGCAATTCCAACAGGGTGCTGGCCGAAGCGGTCGCCCGGTACCTCAACGTCCCGCTGGGCAAAGCCACGGTCAGGCGCTTCGCCGACCAGGAAATCTTCGTCGAAATCCAGGAAAACGTGCGCGGCGAGGATGTCTTCATCCTGCAATCGACCTCGTTCCCGACCAACGATCATTTGATGGAATTGCTCATCATGATCGATGCCTTCATGCGTTCCTCGGCCAAGCGCATCACGGCGGTCATCCCCTATTTCGGCTACGCCAGGCAGGACCGCCGCGCCTCCGGCCGCACGCCGATCTCGGCCAAGCTGGTCGCCAACATGATCACCCGCGCCGGTGTCGACCGCGTTCTGACACTTGACCTGCATGCCGGCCAGATCCAGGGCTTCTTCGATATTCCGACCGACAATCTGTTTTCTGTGCCGGTGATGGCCCGCGACGTGAAGGCCAAATACAAGCAACTCGGCAACGTCGTGGTGGTCTCGCCCGATATTGGCGGCGTGGTCCGCGCCCGTGCGCTGGCCAAGCGCTTCGATGCGCAACTGGCCATCGTCGACAAGCGCCGCGAACGGCCCGGTGAATCGGAAGTCATGAACATCATCGGCGCGGTCGCCGGCAAGGATTGCCTGCTGATCGACGACATCGTCGATTCCGGCGGCACGCTGTGCAACGCCGCCGATGCACTGCTGGCCAACGGCGCCACCAGTGTCACCGCCTACATCACCCACGGTGTGCTGTCGGGCGGTGCGGTTGCCCGCATCAGCGGCTCGAAGCTGCAGGAACTGGTGATCACCGATTCCATCCAGCCCACCCAGGGCGTGCTCGACGCGCCCAACATCCGCGTCATCTCGATCGCCGACCTCATGGGCGAAGCCATTTCGCGCACCGCGACCGAGGAATCGGTGTCGAGCCTGTTCGACTAGAGCAATTCCAGCTAGAGCAATTCTAGGGAAAGTGTGAAGCGGTTTTCCGTTTAGAATTGCGTTAAAACAAAGAGTTAGAGCAGATCGCCGTTTTCCGTGAAACGGTGAAATGCTCTAGGACTCCACCCTCGGACACCAGGGCTGAGACCGGGCGCCTTTGCTGCTATTCGGCCGCCGGTGCCAGTGGCCTGACCCTGGCCATCATCGAGCGCAATACCGCTGGTTTGAGCGGTTTGTTGATCACCGCAATCTCGAGCCCGCCGGCGGCCGTGCGCACCTCATTGGAGCGGTCTGCGGTGACCAGCACGGCCGGCAGGGTGTCGCCATGGAGCGCGCGCAGCCTGACGATGATATCGAGACCCGTTTCGCCGTCGAGATGGTAGTCGGCAAGGACGATGTCCGGGCGGTGTGTCACCACGCTTTCCAGATCCTTTGAACCGGACACGGTGTCGACGTTGCAACCCCAGCCTTCGAGCAGGAGCCGCATGCCCTCTAGGATGCGGGCGTCGTTGTCGATGCACAGCACGTGCAGCCCGGCCA
>NZ_RZTF01000066.1:18716-21728 GCF_004023175.1 Mesorhizobium sp. M7A.F.Ca.MR.362.00.0.0 | reverse complement strand
CTGCTGGACCGTCTCACGCGCCGGCTTCGATTGCTGGGCGGGCTTGGGCTGCTGAACAGATTTGGGCTGCTGGACGGGCTTAGGCTGCTGCTGGACGATTTTGGGCTGCGGCGGGTCGAATTGCGGGCGGCGGGTCGGCAACGGCACGTCGTCGGTCAGCGCGTCCGGCAGCGAGGCGGCATCGCCGGGTTGATCCTGCTGGGTTTCGACGGGCGAAACCGCGATATCGGCTGACGATTCCTCGATCGGCAGCGGTGAGGCAAACGCCTCGTCGTCGGCCGGCAGCGACTGCACCAGGGCAAGCGCCAACTGCGAATTGTCAGGCGTATCGGATTGGGCAAAGCCCATCGGCGGCGGTGCGGTCTGCACGACCACCGAGCCGGTATCCAGCCGGGCGAAACGTTCGGCCGCCGGAACTGGCATGTTGTCGGACAGGCTGGCCGTGACCTGGACGGAGGGCGCCAACGACGCCTCGGCAATTCGCGGTGCGACGGTGGAGATCACCGGGCGGGTGTTGGCACTGGGGACGGGCTTTCCGGCGTCGGCAAAGGCAGCGGCCAGCTTCATCGGCGAAAGCGACGCTTCCATGCGTTCGAAGCGCTCCTGCGCCTTCGACTTCACGGCGGCGGGCGTCGGCTTTGCCTGCGCCACAAGGCGTTCGGATTTTTCCGCCTGCGAGCTTACCCTGGCCAGCTTGAAACAGCTGGCGCCGCACTGCACCGAATGATCATGCAGGGCCTGAGTGCCGCCATTGGCATTGGCCAGCACGAAGGGGGCTTTCAAGAAGTGCTGTTTCAGCGGATCGGTAAGTGCGAGCGATCCCGGCATGGACAGCGTCTGGGGCAGGCCAACCGAAGTCGCCGACAGCGAGGCGCCGACGGAACTGAGGCCGGCCATGGTGCCGATCAACCAAAGGCCGATGGCGGTGCTGACGCAAGGCAGCGCGACCCAGCGAGCCACCCGACCAGCGTTGAAGGAAGAGGAACGCGGAGCATCGACGAACTCGCCGCCCTCACGCTGTCCCCGGTTTTTTTTATGTGTATTCAACAACGCCATGCAACCAATCTCGCTTCAATCGGTTTCCCCGTACGTGGCCTTGAGAGCCGCGACGACCATTCTGTGAGTGATCCCAGGTGGTCCCCGACGCGTTTGCCGCGTCTGTAGTTGGTTGCCGATTGCTTCAAAATATGGACAAAGTTGGTTAATCAATTCCTCTCAAAACCAACGACGAGATGTGGATTTGGGCCAAATTTGGCTTCGTCCACGGCCAGCAAAGTGGTGTTGTCGCCCTTCCGACCTGGTTTTGCTGCCTGTTTTTGGCGGCCGAGTCAAGCAAAACAGCCGCTGCTAATTTTTGCGAAGCGCCTTCGCGCGGCATCTGCAGTGAGGTGACTGCCAACAGACATCGCCTGGGAAAGGCGCCTGCTTCCAGTAAAAATGTTGCCGGTCTTGCCAAGATTTCCCCTGCGGAAGGGCCTGAAGCAGCCCGTCCTCAGTTGAACCAGAGCGCAAACGTCAAAAACCCGCCGCCGCCGAACTGGCGCTGGATCTGGTCGAAATCGTCGCTGGTCACGAGTTCGCCGCTTTCGAGGTAGGGCGCGATGGCCGGGCCGGTGATCGACAGCACCAGATCGAAGTTTTTCGGGTCATCGAAGAAGCGCTTCATGTTGATTCCTAGGCCTGTGCCGGCGGTGACGCGGAAATGCGGCAGCAGCTTGCGGCCTTCCAGGAGATCCTCGGCCATGGTCAGGGCGGCGAGCCAGGCCTGAACCTGCTCCTCGCCGACTTCGAGGCCGGTGAGCGGGTTCTCGCCCTTCTGCTGCGGGCCAGGCAGCCATTCGCGGTCATTGTCGGTCTCGGCGCGGATCGCCTTCCAGTCCTCGCGCGACAGCCGGATCATTTCCAGCAAATGGCGGCGCGCTGCTTGACGGCGCTCCGGCTCGATCACCGGCCAGTTGATGAGATGCACCATCGAGATGAAATCGGCGATGCGCCATTCCGAGGAGAAGATGCTCGAGCCCATGTCGCCGGCCGGCGGCACCAGAATATCCTGCAACGGCAGCTTGGCGCGCGGGAACAGCATGTGGAACGAGCCGTCGAAGGTGCTCCTGAAATCGTGCGCCAGCCAGAAATCGGCCTGCGCCATCAGGAACTCGGCATAGCCCTGCAGCCAGTATCCATCGGCGCGGTCGAAACGGAAGGTGAGCGTGGGAACGGCGTCGTCCGATGTAATGCCGCCGCGTGACAACCCGGCAATGATCGCCGCCATGCTCTCGTCCGGCGCGATGGTGCCGTCCTCGTTGAGGTCGATGCCCGCACGGGTGAGATCGATCACCATGCCGATATCGGCATCGGGCGGCACCGACGCAAACGTTGCCGCGGATTTCTCCAGCCGGTCGCGGAAGCCGACCAGGATGGCGCGGAACTGCTCGTAAGTCAGCGGCTCGGGATTGGGATTATCGGGCACCGGCAACCGCATCAGCGGCAGCATGAAGGATTGCGGGCTTTCGAAACCATGACGGTGCAGGCCGGTAGCCAGGATCTCCAGTGCGGTGAAGAACTCGCCCGCCCCGGCCGCATAGGCGGATGCCGGGTCTTTTGGCGCGGCGGTCTCCAGCATAGACAGGGCAGCGTCGCGCGCGGCCACGCTCTTCGCCTCGAACAGTCGGGTGGCCGCTTCGGGCATTGCCGCCGACGCGGAAGACAGCGGCAGGAGCAAAATGAAAGCGGATGTCAGCAGACCTGCCAGTCGTGTCATCTTTTCCCCCCAATATTTGTCGCGCCGCGCAAATATACACCATTTGCAACGCTGCGCTTCAACCCGCCGCGAGGACGGTTTACACAGGGCAAACAATTGGGCATCGCGTGTCGAACTATCCGCTTTCCTACAAGCTGTCCTGGCTGCCGCGTTTCCTCAAGCCATCGCTGGCCGGCGACGCGCAAGACTTTTCGCCCATGGCGGAAACGCTGATCGATTCAGCGCCAAGGCAGACAATGCGGCTGGCGTTCGTC
>NZ_RZTF01000066.1:10181-18699 GCF_004023175.1 Mesorhizobium sp. M7A.F.Ca.MR.362.00.0.0 | reverse complement strand
GCCAATCGCGGTGCGCCGGACTGCGATCCGGCGATCAAGGCACTGCTTGGCGGCGCCGATCTGGTGATCGGCAATTGCGAAAGCCCTGTGGTGGATAGACCAAGCGCGGCGCTGGGCACAAGGCTCGGCACGCATCATGCGATGAGCGAGTTGTTTCTGGCCGAGGCGCTGGCGGCGGTTGGTATTGCGCGAGAAAGGCTCGTGCTGTCGCTGGCCAACAACCATGTGCTCGATCAGGGCGTCGCCGGTTTCGACGAGACGGTCGCGGCGTTGCTGCGGCTCGGCATCCGCACGATCGGCCTGGCCGCCGACGGTCCGGTTGTGCCGGTGCAGGTTGGATCGCTCAATGTAGGCTTTGCCGCCTTCACGCTGTGGCGCAACGCCGATGAAAAACTGTTTGCGGGGCGCGTTTCGATGGACAGCGATTCGGCGGGCTGGCCGCGCGCTGGCTTGGATCTTCTCTGCGCCGTGCCGCATTGGGACTGGGAGTTCCGGCATTTTCCGCGTGCCGAGACGCGAGTTCTGGCCAGGCGGCTGGCCGGGCAGGGCGTCGGACTGATCGCCGGCCATCACGCCCATGTCGTGCAGCCGGTGGAAAGGATCCACAAGACGGTGGTCGCTTATGGGCTCGGCGATTTCCTCGGCACCGCCTTCGCCCGCCAGCCATGGCCCGGTCGCATCGGTTCTATCCTCATTGTCGAAGTCAGTGCCGATGCCGGTACGCGCGGGACGATCGCGTCTTACCGTCTGCATCCCTTCATGCGCCTGCGCGCCGGCGACCGTGAGCGGCTGGTGGTGGTGGAGGCATTGGAGGGCCGAGTGCGTGACAAGGTCGAGGGGCGACTGAAAGCGGTCTTTCCTTCTCCACCAACCGATCAAGGCGTATTCGCTTAAACGTCTGGCGGCCCCTACAAAACCAACTATCATGCTCCCGCAGAGGCGGGATTACGGGGGGTAGCGGTGGAAACAGCGGATTTCATGCCGAGCGAAACGGTCATCGCCGGCATCCGGAAAGACATAGAGGCCTATGAAGCGGCGAGGGCCTCGGCGGTCCGGCAAGTGCGCTGGCGGGTGCCGGTGTTCGTCGGCCTGGCGCTGATGGCCGTGGTGCTGGTTGCCTGGCTGTTCAACAAGATTGCCGACCCCAACGAGCAATGGGTCTCGACGCCACATGTATTTCTCTATGTGATCGGCTTCGCGGCTTCGATCCTGCTCTATTTCCAAGCCAGGAAACCGGCGATGCGGCTGCAGCAATCGTTCCGCGAGACGCTGCTGCCGATCATCTTCGGCTTCATCGCCGACATGCGCTACCAGCATGGCGTGACGCCGAATTCATTCGACCGGTTGCCGCGCACGGCGGTTGGTCCGTTCAACCGGCAGGCGTTCGACGACATCGTCGCGGGCCGCTACGAAGGGTTTCCGTTCGAACTCTACGAGGCGCATCTGCGGGAAGGGTCGGGCAAGGGCTCGTCGACCGCCTTCCAGGGCGTCATCGTCGCCTTCGAGACCATCGCGCCGTTCCCCGGCATATTGGTGGCGACGCGGCGGACCAATGCCGTCATCAGCTTCTTTCGCGGCATGTTCGCCAGCAAGCTGCAGGAGCTGTCCAGTGGCGACGTGGCGCTTGATGCCGCCTACGAGTTCCGCACCGACAATCTCGGAGCGGCACAGCCACTGGTGAGCGGCCGGCTGGCGCAGGCACTGAAATGGCTTGGCGAAACCTGGCCGGACGACCCAGCCCGTGTCGCGCTCAATGGCAGCGATGGGTTCCTGCTGCTGCCGCAGACGAAGAACTTCTTCGAACTGCCGGATATTTCGGTGCCGCTCGATTACAGCACGCATGTCGCGCCGATGATATCAGACATGGGCGCGATGCTGGCGACGGCGGCACTTGTGCGCAAGATCGGCGCGAAGGACGAGGCGGGCTGAGCCGTCAGCCGTCGAAGCCGTATTTGTCACGCCTATAGTCCGCCTCTGACCCATGAAACAAAATTTGTGTCGATGGTCGGTGAGCAGGCTGTTTCGTGATGCCGCTCGAGGTTGATTGCAGCGGCCGCGTGGCGATCCAAAGCCGCCGTCACAATCGGCTAAGCGACTCTTTTCGCGGATAGAAGTGGGCATTGGAGGAGTCGAAGCGGTCTGAAATGATGTCGGCAACAAGCAATATGTCGGAATTAAGCCTATGATATTGTTTGCGAAAATTCACCCAACGTGATTTGCGGAGGGAGCGCTTTCCGCTCCAGTTTCAAGCCGTCCGGTTCTGTCGTTTCCCAAGGCGGCGGTCCGGAAAAGTGAAACAGCACGGAGTGCTTACCAATGAAGAAGACCCTCGCAACCACCGCCGCTCTGCTCGCCTTCCTCGGCACCGCCTATGCCGCGACCGTTCAGGGCACCATCCAGGCCGTCGACCCGACGACCAAGTCGATCACCCTCGACGACGGCAAGATCTACCAGCTGTCGCCGGAGGCGACGATCGGGAAACTGAAGGTCGGCGCCAAGGTGGCTGTGACTGTCGATGACAAGACCGGCATCGTGACGTCGATCAAGAAGGCCTCGTAAGGCGAGAACATCGTGCGTCGGCAGACCTGCTGCCGGATTTTACAAGCCCTGTTCCACTCATGGCCGGTCCCTCCGGGGATCGGCCATTTTCATCCGTCGGCTCTCGATGCCGGGCGACCTGGATAAGGTCTTCCGGCTGGACCCCAGGGCCGGCCGGCGGAATGCTGTCCGGCGGCATCGCTATGGTTTTTGCCAAAAAGCCGCGCTATCCCTTGGCCAACGGGGGATATCATGGCCGACGAACAAAAAGGGTTTCGCCTGTCGCGGCGATTGCTGCTGGGTGCGGCTGTCGTCGGCGGCGCGGTGCTGTGGGGCGGCAACACGGTGGCGCGGCTGGCGCGCGCGCCTTCGGGGCCGAAGAACGCAGGACGGATAGCCGATATAGACGGCTTCGCGCTGCCTCTGAAGCCGCTGGACAATGCGCCGGCCTTCGACGCGTCGCTGCCCTGGTCGGCAAAAGGCGGCGACATCAACGATGCCAGCGGCCTGTCGATGACGCCGGTCTACGGCGTCGTCGAGATCAGCGAGGACGAGCACATCGGCAATGCGCTGGCCTTCGCGCGTGCCAATGGCCTGAAAGTCTCACTGGCCGCCATCCGCCATTCGATGGGCGGGCATGCCTTCGACGACAACGCTCTGGTGCTCGACCTCAGAAAGTTCAACAAGGTGACCGTGGATGCTGCGGCGAAGACCATGACCTTGCAGCCGGGCGCGTGCTGGCACGACATCCAGAACCTTCTGCATCCGCACTTTGCGGTGAAGGCCATGCAATCAACCGACATCTTCTCGGTCGGCGGCTCGCTGTCGGTCAATGCGCACGGCATGGACCACCAGGCAGGTTCGGTGGCGGGCTCGATCCGCTCGATGCGAGTGATGCTGGCCGACGGCTCGGTGACGACCTGCTCGCCCACCGAGAACACCGAGCTATTCCGCCACGTCGTCGGCGGCTACGGCCTGTTTGGCGTGGTGCTGGAGGCGACGCTCGATATCGTCGACAACGCCGTCTACCGCACCTCGCGCGAAATCATCAGATCGGACGATTTTCCGAAATTCTTCGCCGAGGTGCTGGAGCCGAACAAGGATATCGGCCTGTTCTACGGCCATCTGTCGACGGCGCCCGGCAATTTCCTCGAGGACATGATCGTCTACCGTTACGACAAGGTGGCCGAGCAGCCGCCGGCGGATCAGCCTGAGATCGGCGAGCCGGGATCGGTCGGGTTGAAGCGGGTGATCATCAACCTGGCGAAATGGGGCAGCCTGTTCCAGGAGTTGAAGTGGTTCACCGAAAAGACGCTGGAGCCGAAATTCGAAAGCTGCACGGTGGCGCGCACCTCAGCCATGGCCGAGGGCGAGGCCTGTCTCGTCACCCGCAACAACCCGATGCACGATTCGGTGCCCTATCTCTTCAACGATCAGATGGAAGAGACCGACATCCTGCACGAATATTTTATTCCACGTGCCGCCTATGTCGAATTCATCGCGGAAGCGCGCGAGATCCTGCGCGACCAGACGCTGCCGGTGCTCAATGCTTCGGTGCGCATCGTCCACAAGGAGGATGTGGCGCTGACCTACGCGCCGGAGCCGGCCTATTCGCTGGTGCTCTACATCAACCAGCCGACCGATGCCGACGGCAATGCCAGGATGCGGGCGCTGACCCGGGCGCTGATCGACGTGACGATCAAGCATGGCGGCCGGTTCTTCCTGCCCTACCAGCTGCATTACACGGCCAGGGAGCTGCTGGCCTCCTATCCCGAACTGCCGGCCTTCCTGGCGGCGAAGCGGCAGTATGACCCGACGGAACTGTTTTCCTCGACCTTCTACCGTGCCATCAAGGCGCTGAGCGGGGTGGCATAAAAAGCAGGAGAACAACCCATGCGCAAGGTATCAGCTGCGGCACTCATCCTCATCGCGCTGTGCGCTGGCCCTGCCGGAGCCGAGGATCTCAAGGCCTTCAAGCTGACCATCGACGGTGTGACGGTCGATATCGACCCCGGCGAAAGCGCTGATGTGACGCTGCCCGACGGCAAGCACAGCAAGGTGACGCTCGAGCGCAACGACTTCGCCACCTTCTCCGGCAGCGATTTCTCCTTTGTCCATCCGAGCAACATTTCGGTGACCAAGACCGATCTCGGCGAGAACATCACGCAATATCTGATGGCGTCGGCGCTGGGCACGATCGTCGTCGTGCAGGAATATGGCAAGATGAACCCGGTGTCGCTCAACCAGCTGATGCTGCAGGAAATGACCAAGGAATCGGTGCAGGCCGGTGCCACGCTGACGCAGGAGCCGACGACGCGCAAACTCGCCGACGGCAAGGAATTGACCGGTATCCGGGCCGAGGTGAAGACACGCACCGACACCGCCGATTTCGAGATCGTCGGCTTCGGCCTGGCCGATCGGGGGCTGCTGTTCATCACCCGCATTGCCGGCGAGGATGCAGCGGCCGAAAAGCCGCTCATCGACAAGTTCTGGCAGAGCCTGAAAGTCAAGTTGCAGCGGGACTAGGGTCGTGTCTCGGTTTGGATTTCGGTTGGGGCCACACTTTTGCGTAACGGCGGCGCAAGTTATTCTGACGATCCGGATGTGGAGATCCTGCAGCATGGCGAAGCTCATTTTCAGAATGAACCAGTCCCTCGACGGTTACGTCGACCACCAGAAAATGCCGTCGGGCCCGACAATCTTTCGTCACTGGATGGAGCAAGTGCGCAATTTGAGCGGCAGTGTTTACGGTCGCGGCATGTACGAGGTCATGCGCTATTGGGACGAAGACAGTCCTGAGTGGAACGCGGAGGCGCACGAATTCGCGGCGGCGTGGCGGAGCCAACCGAAGTGGGTTGTGTCGCGCTCGCTGAAGTCGGTCGGCCCCAATGCCACACTTGTCGCGGATGACGTCGAGGCAGTGATACGTGGGCTTAAGGCTGAACTCATGGGGGAGATTTCAGTTTCCGGACCAGACCTGGCACGAAGCTTGACCGACCTTGGTCTTATCGATGAATATCAACTCTACCTCCACCCGTTCGTGCTCGGTCAGGGCAAGCCATTTTTCGCCGGCCCCCGGCCACCGCTTCGCTTCGTGGCCAGCGATCTGATAGGCGACGACGTGATCAGGTTGACCTATGTGCCTGCCTGATCACGCGGTCGTCAAACGCCGGCGGGCCTAAAGCCCTTTCGGCATCAATCCGGCCAGCCAGTTCACGGAGCGTTTCGCGGCGTCGGCGGTTGCCGAGGCGGCGCGGCCGAGATCGGTCTTGACCACGGCGTAGCCGTTCTTGGTGCGATAGAGCACACCGGTTCCGCCATCGACCACCTGTTCATAGGCGACGGGCTGGGCGGCATCGGCTTCCATGGCCGTCGTCGGCGAACCCACCGAGACGCTCGGCCGGTGGCTCAATTCAGGCGGCAATGGGCTTTCGGTTCTGACGACCCGGCTGGCGGGCTTCAGTTCTGGGCGCGATGCGGTCGCGGCCAGTTGCGAGGAGGACGACGAACCCTTCGTGCGGCAGATGCCGGAGACGAGCGGATAATTGAAATTGCGCTCGTGCAGCATCTGGCTCTTCATCGCCGCTTCGCACTCGGCGACGGTCGACCATTTGGCCGGCGTCTCGCCGATATATTCGCAAAGCTTGGCGTCGCAGTCGCAGCCGACAATGGTCATGGCGACAAGGGCGGTCTTGATCACGGTCTTGTCCCTTCGAGATGCCCCCGGCAGCCCATTCATTTCTTCCCATTCCTTCGCGCGCGAACAAGGCGGGATTTGGCCGCGATTGTGGAATGGGCGTGGCGGAGCGCAGGAAATGCATGATCCTGGCCGGGCGTGGCCGAAAGGCCTCAGTAGTCGTAGACGTGTTCAAGCCTGGCGCCGGCCTTGATCAGCGCCGGCAGCACGAGATGCAGCTTGCGCACGGCGACGATCATGCCGGTGCGGCGCGTGGATTGATCGGCCGGCAGCGGATAGCTGACCAGGATGCGCATGCCTTCGGGGACGGCGATCGTATCGGTGGACAGCACCGTGACCATGATCTCGTCATTGCCGCCGATCTCGACGAAGGAGATGCCCTTGTCGATCAGGCGCGGGATCATTTCGGTGAAGACCTGATAGCGCCTGGTGACGAAGATGGTGCCGTCAGCGCCCATGTCGCGTTCGAGCAAGGTGTCGGGCTCGTTGCGGGTGGCTTCGCCGACCGGCCCCTTGGCCCAGACATGGATGTCGAGCAAGGCGGGGTCCATCGTGGCAGCGAGGGCCTTGGTGATCAGGTCGGCATAGCCCTGCTTGATGGTGTCGGCGAGGCCGAACGCCAGCTTGCGTTCGCTGGTCCGGATCGAGCTGTCGCCCGGCGCCGGCTGCACAGCAAACAGGCTGGCGCGCTTCTCGGCATAGGGGAACTGATACCAGGGCACCTGGTCGAGAAACCCTGCATAGTCCGCCGCCACCTTGGCTTGATAGATGTCGGCGGCGGTGCGCTTGGCCGTCGTCGCCTCGGTGATGCGGCCGACCGTGTTCTCATAGGCCCACTGCAATATATGCTCGATCGAGTGGCTGGTGCCGATGATGACCAGCATCTGGTGGTTGGCGTAGTTGAACTTGTAGGGAGAACTGGCGCGGATGACCATGGCGTAGTCCTGCCAGAAGCGGCCGACATAGGACCAGTAGGGGAAGCCGCTCGGCTGGTCCTTGTCGACGAAGCCGGCATATTCGCGCGCGGCGTAGACGATCGCCCATTCCGGATAGGTGAGGAAGGTCGATTCCTCCGGCCGCTGGTAGCCTGGGATCTCGGCGCGAACCTTGTCGGCCAGCGCCTTGGGCGGCGCGCCATCGGCAATTCCGGGCAGCGGCGTCTTGTCGAGCGACGACGTCGTCAGAAAGCCGTAGCTCAGCCCGGCGATCGGGATGAGGATGACGATGACGATCACCCAGAGGATCGTCTTGATGATGCGCTTCAGCCAGCGGAACAGGAACATGGCCAGTCAGGCCGTGGCGAAGTGTTCGTGTATGCGCCTGGCCAGCCGGAAGCCGACATAGACGGCGAAGCCACCAATGACGAGGTGCGGCAGGTTGGCGAAGAAGCGGGCCGGGAATTCGATATCGTTGAGGGAGCGGAAGCCGTTGATGAAGATACCGGCATCGAGGCAGCCGGAACCGGTGATCAGCCCGAGCACGCCGTCGAACAGGTAGACCGAACCGAACAGCTTGAAATAGAACACCGCCTGGCGGTGCGAGATGAAGGCGGCGGCCAGAGCCCAGACGCCGGAGAAGGCGTGCAGCAGGTCGTCATACCATTGCAGCGAGAACAGGCCGAACAGATTGCCATTGGCATCGTTGAAGGCCGGTATGTAGCCGATGGCGACGACGCCGAAGAACAGGAAGGCATAGGCAACGGCAAGCTTCTGGATGAGCGTCATGAAGTGTCCCCCTCGAAGAGTCCGCCTGAAAACAGACTCTGACGCTGGGATACTAACTGATTTTAGCGCGTGGTGAAGCGGCGCCCGCGAGATCGCCGGCGAAGGATATCGAGGGGCAAAAAGACAGTCGGCGCCGGGATTTCTCCCAGCGCCTCCCTGTCAGATCAGGACACGGTCGCGGCAGCAACTTCCGTAAAGTCGTCGCGCCTTGCCGGCCTTGATTTTGACGGTCCTGCCAGTCCGCCGCCCGAGAGCAGCGTCCGTTCGGGACCACGCCGGTCTCCACCCTTGCGGGCTTTGCCCTGCGCACCATCGAAGGTTTTTGCCGTCCTTCATGGCAGCATCGGTCCGCCGTAGGCGTTGGCACGCTTTCCGCGGCCCCGTAGGTCTCGGCTCCGTCCCTCGAAACAGGCAAGCCTGCTCTCGCTTCGGGCCGTACGGGCCTCAGGAAATCCGCCTTTCACTTCGCCTTTCGGCTTGATGATCGGTAGCCGCCTGAGATGGGTTTAATGTACGCCGGGTAAGGGTCCTGGGGAATGGCCGGAGGCCTGTGGATAAC
>NZ_RZTF01000066.1:7013-10171 GCF_004023175.1 Mesorhizobium sp. M7A.F.Ca.MR.362.00.0.0 | reverse complement strand
ATCGGGGATCAAGCTGGGACAGCGAAATTTTCCTGTCCGCCACGATGGGCGTCATCGGCGGACATTCGGCCTTGCCCTGCCGCCCGGTGCGGTCTTCAATGCCGGCAAAGGATTCGAGGCGCCGAGCGCCTCGAATCCTTGCGGGAGGGTTGCTTGAAAGTTGGAGTGGTTCTCAACCCGATTGCCGGTGGGGGCCGGCTGAAACGGCATTGGCCTGATGTCGCCGTGTCGCTGAAAAAGCATTTTGGCGAATTCGAACTGCGCGAGACGCAAGCGGAAGGCGACGCCGAAAGGCTGGCAATCGATCTCGCGATGATTGGCTTCGACCTGGTGATCGCGGCCGGCGGCGACGGCACCGCCAGCGAAGTGGCCGACGGGCTGCTGCAAGCGGCCAGGGAAAGCGGCCGGACCACCGAGCTTGGGCTCTTGCCATGCGGCACCGGCATCGATTTCGCGCGTGGGCTAGGTCTGCCGAAAAAGGTCGATGCCGTGCTGAAGCGGATCGCCGAAGCCAAGCCCCGCAAGGTCGATGCCGGACGCATCTGCTACGTCGACGATCACGGCGCGCTGGCCAGCCGGCATTTCATCAACATCGCCAGCCTGGGGCTTTCCGGCGCCACTGACCGCGCCGTCAATGCCGACAAGCGCAAGGGCAGGATGTCGGCCAAGGCGCTGTTCCTGTGGCGCACCGTGGTCGAGTTCATCCGCTACCGCTTCCAGGAGGTCAGCATCACGGTCGACGACGGCGTCCCCGTCGAAGCGCGCATGGCGCTGGTGGCGGTGGCAAACGGAAAGTTCTTCGGCGGCGGCATGATGATCGCGCCGGATGCGGAACTGACCGACGGGCAGTTCGACATCGTCATCCTGCGCGCGGCCGGCAAGCTGAAGCTGATCTGGGACATCCGGCTGCTCTATGGCGGCCGGCATCGCAATCATCCTGCGATCACCATCCTGCGCGGCAGGAAAGTGGTGGTCGAACCGCTCGGCGATGTCGAAAAGAACGGCGCGCTGGTCGACATAGACGGCGAGTCGCCGGGACGCATACCCGCGACCTTCGAGATCCTGCCCGGCGCATTGACGCTCAGATACTGAATCAAGCCGTTGACAGATTGATTCAGATGGATCCGCCGATCCAGCCAACGCCCTGAAATCGTTTGATATCCAGCCGGCGTCAGAGTTCGAGCTTGGCCGGGAAACCAGGTGCGCGCAGGTCGGTGCCGACGGCATCTTCCAACAGTTTGACGATCTGGGTCGACCAGGCGATGCCGCCATAGGCGGCCTTGCCTTGCTGAAAAATGGCGTTGACGCGCGATGCAAGCTCAAGCGGCACGCCGGACTGTTCGCCCATGGCGAGCGCGAAGCCGAGGTCCTTCAGCGCCAGGTCCATGGTGAAGCCGATGTCGTAGGAGCCGTTGAGGATGAGCTGGCTTTCGGTCTCGTGGACGAAGCTGTTGCCGGAGGACGCTGATATGGCGTGATAGGCTTGGGCGAGGTCGAGCCCGCCCTGTCTGGCCAGCATCAATGCTTCGCCGGCGGCGACGAGATGGATGAAGGCGAGCATGTTGGTGATCACCTTGATCACCGCCGCCGAGCCGACCGGGCCCATCAGAAACGATTTTGCGCACATCGCCTCGATGGCGGGGCGATGACGTTCATAGAGTGCGGCGTCGCCACCGACCAGCGCGGTGATCTTCCCAGCCGCCGCCAGGTGCACGCCACCGGTGACCGGGCATTCCAGCGTCTCGACGCCCTTGGCCGAGGCGAGGGCGGCGAGGCGGGTAATTTCGTCGCGGCCGTTGGTCGACATCTCGATCCAGGTGCCGCCTGCGGGCAGGCCCTCCAGCAGACCATCGGCGCCCGCCAGCACGGCTTCGCTCACCTTCGGAGAGGGCAGGCAGGAGATTGCGTTGCCGGCCCGTGCGGCGGCCTCGGCGGGGCTGCTTGCCGCTGTGGCCCCGAGCGCCACCAGGCGCTCGACGGCGGCGGGATCACGGTCGAAGACCGTGACGGCAAAGCCGTTGCGGACCAGGCTGGCGGCAAGGTTGCCGCCGAGATGGCCGAGACCGATGAAGGCGTAGCTTTCGTTCACGGCATCAGCGGTGTCTGCATCATCTGCAGATGCAGGTCCTTGCCCGTGTAAGGGTGTGCTTCGCAGACCGCCTCGTTGAGCTCGACGCCGAGGCCGGGCTCCTTTGAGGGGATGATTTTGCCGTCCTGCCACTCGATCTTTTTCTTCAGCAGCGTGGCGTGGAAACCGTCCCACTGCTTCAGCGATTCCAGGATGAGGAAGTTGGGCAGCGTCACCGCCAGTTGGATGTTGGCCGCACCGACGATCGGTCCGCAATAGCAATGCGGTGCGATCTGGATGTGGTAGGCCTCGGCCATCGCCGCGATCTTCTTGGTTTCGAGAATGCCGCCGGAGCGGCCGAGGTCCGGCTGCAGGATGGTCGC
This sequence comes from Mesorhizobium sp. M7A.F.Ca.MR.362.00.0.0, assembly GCF_004023175.1. NCBI lineage: Bacteria > Pseudomonadati > Pseudomonadota > Alphaproteobacteria > Hyphomicrobiales > Phyllobacteriaceae > Mesorhizobium > Mesorhizobium sp. M7A.F.Ca.MR.362.00.0.0. The sequence continues at coordinate 7,720 of NZ_RZTF01000066.1, read as the reverse complement.
GGCGCGGTTCTCGATGACGCGGGCGAACTCGAACTTGGTCGTCAGCCGCTCGCCGGTGGCGATCGGGATCGAGGTCGCGCGGGCCACTTGGGCCATGACCTCAGGCATATCAGGCGGCACCGGCTCCTCGAACCACAAGGGATCGTAAGGCTCGATGGCGCGCGCCATGCGCAGCGCGCCGGACGCTGTGAACTGGCCGTGCGTGCCGAACAGGATGTCGGCGCGGGTGCCGACCGCCTCGCGGATCGCCTTGATCATGCGGGTGGACAGGTCGATATCGACGAGGCGCGGCTGATGGCCGTCGAAGGCGGTGTAGGGGCCGGCGGGGTCGAGCTTGACGGCATTGAAACCCTGCTCGACATATTCGAGCGCACAGGCAGCGGCGAGATCTGGATCGTTGTAGACGTTCTTGCCGTGCGCATCCTCGGAATGGACGCTGCCGCTGTGCGGATAGAGATAGGTGTAGGAACGCAGCGTTTCGTGCACCTGGCCGCCGAGCAGTTTATAGACCGGCTTGTCGGCTTCCTTGCCGATAATGTCCCAGCAGGCCATTTCCAGCGCCGAGAAGCAGCCCATGCCGGACACATCTGGGCGCTGGGTGAAGCCGGAGGAATAGGCGCGGCGGAAGAAATTCTCGATGTCGTGCGGGTCGCGGCCGATGAGATAGCGCTCGGCCATGTCCTCGACCATGCGGGCGGTAACATGGG
>NZ_RZTF01000066.1:0-7004 GCF_004023175.1 Mesorhizobium sp. M7A.F.Ca.MR.362.00.0.0 | reverse complement strand
TAACATGGGCCGAGAAGGTGGCGTTGTAGGCCTCGCCATAGCCGACGACGCCGCCGTCGGTGGTCAGCTTGACGAAGATGAAATACTTGCCGCCGATGCCGGGCGGCGGATTGCCGACAACCCAGGTCTTGACGTCGGTGATCTTCATTCTTGGTCCTCCAGAACCAGTTCGGCGCCTTTCCAACCGGTCATGATCGAGGCGGCGTTGGTGTTGCCGGTGATGTTGTCGGGAAAGATCGAGGCATCGATGACACGCAAACCTTCCAGACCATGCACCTTGAGGCGCGGGTCGACGACGGCGCGCGCGGGATCCGGCCCCATGCGGCAGGTCGAGACCGGATGATAGACGGTGCCCGAGCGCTTCCGGAAATCCTGGACCAGATCGGCATCGGAGGTGATCGAGGGACCGGGCAGGACCTCTTCCTCGATGATCTCGGCCATGGCGGGCATCGAGGCGATCTTGCGCACGAATTTCACCGCCGCCAGCATCTCCTCGACATCGGCATTGGTGGAGTAGGCATTGGCCGTTATCCTGGGGTAGTCGCGCGGATTGGCTGAGCGGATCATGATCTCGCCACGGCTCGACGGCCGGCAGTTGGACAGGCCGATGGAAAAGCCCGGCCATGGGTCCGGCGTCAGGATCGGGCGCTCGCCGCTCCTGGGAATGACGGTCGAGAAGGCCTGGAAATAGAGCTGCATGTTGGGCCGCGTCGCCGCAGGGTCGGTGCGGAAGAAGCCGCCGGCATTGTTCATCGACAGCGACAGCGGGCCGGAGCGGGTCAGGATGTATTGCATGCCGACCAGCAGCTTGCCCCACCAGGGACGCAGCGTCTGGTTGAGCGTCGGCAGCTTGCCCCTGAAGGTGTAGTTGATGCCGACATGGTCCTGCAGATGCGCGCCGACATTCTCGTTGCCGTGGACGATCGGGATGCCCAGGCCCTTCAGTAGCGCGGAAGGGCCGACGCCGGACAGCTGCAGCAATTGCGGCGAGTTGACCGAACCGCCCGACAGGATGATTTCGCGGCCGGCACGCGCCGTCTTCATCTCGCCGTTCTGCTGGTATTCGACGCCGACGGCACGCTTGCCCTCGAACAGGATTTTTGTCGCCAGCGCCTTCATCTCGACGCGGACATTCCCGCGCTTCATCGCCGGGCGCAGGAAAGCGCGCGCCGCCGACATGCGTCGGCCATCGCGGGTCGAGATCTGGTAGATGCCGACGCCCTCCTGGGCGGCGCCGTTGAAATCCGGATTGAGCGGCAGGCCGGCCTGCTGGCCGGCGGCGAGATAGCGTTTGGTCAGCGGGTGGACTGCGTCCGAACAGTCGGTGACATGCAGCGGGCCGCCCGTGCCGCGCCATGTGTCGGCACCGGCCTGGTTGTCCTCGAGCGCCTTGAAGGCGGGAAGCAGATCGTCATAGCCCCAGCCGGGATTGCCGGCGGCTGCCCAGGCATCGAAATCCTCGCGCGCGCCCCTGATCCAGACCATGGCGTTGATCGAGCTCGAACCGCCGAGCAGCTTGCCGCGCGGCCAGTGATCGGAATTGCCGGCGAGGCCCGGGTCCGGCTCGGCCTTGTAGTTCCAGTTGACGTTGGGATCGAAAAAGGTCTTGCCGTAGCCGAGCGGCATCTGCACGTAGAAGCGGCGGTCGGTGCCGCCGGCTTCCAGCACCAGCACCGAGAAGCGTCCCGAGGCCGAGAGTTTTTCGGCCAGGACCGAGCCGGCCGAGCCGGAGCCGACGATGATGAAATCATAGGTCTGCATGATGATGCGGGCGGCTCCGGAAAATTGGCTGCAGCCTAGACGCGGCGGCGCTCCCAAGTCGCCGCGCCTTCCGGCATCAGTTGTGAAAAAAGCGACCGCCGAACTGGTCGGGTTTGCGGGGATACCCGACAATCGCGCTTGATATGCACCGGGGCGACAGCTTATGCGATGGGATCGGCCACTCTGCGGAAGGCAGGAAATCATATGCGGACCCTCCCTGACGCGTTCATCCCCGAACTGCCGGGCCACTACAGCGGCAAGGTCCGCGAGAACTACGACTTGGCGGATGGCAGGCGCATCATCATCGCCACCGACCGGCTCAGTGCCTTCGACACCATCCTGACGTCGATCCCCTACAAGGGCGAGATCCTGACCCAGACGGCGCGCTACTGGTTCGAGGAAACCGCCGACATCTGCCCGAACCATGTTCTCGAATACCCCGACCCGAACGTCGTCGTCGGCACAAGGCTCGACATCCTGCCGGTCGAGATCGTCGTGCGCGGTTATCTGGCGGGTACCACCAGCACCTCGATCCTGACGCGCTACAAGCGCGGTGACCGTGACATGTACGGTATCCGCCTGCCGGACGGCCTGCGCGACAATGAAAGACTGGCGGAGGCGATCATCACGCCGACCAGCAAGGCCGCGCATGGCGGCCATGACGAACCGCTGTCCAAAGCGGAGATTCTCGAGCAGGGTCTTCTCACGCAGGCGCAGTGGGATACCGTATCGGACTACGCCTTGCGGCTGTTCGCCCGCGGCCAGCAGCGCGCCACTGAGCGCGGCCTGATCCTGGCCGATACAAAATACGAATTCGGCACCGACAAGGACGGGACCATCATTCTTGCCGACGAAATCCACACGCCCGACAGCAGCCGGTACTGGATCGCATCGAGTTACGAACAGGCGCTCGCCAGCGGCAGCCGGCCGGAGAGTTTTGACAAGGATTTCATCCGCTCATGGGTCTCGGCGCGCTGCGATCCGTACAACGACCCGATCCCCAAAATACCCGGCGAGATCGTCGAACAGGCTTCGCGGGTTTACGCGCAGGCCTATGAGGCGATCACGGGCAAGGAATTCGTGCCCGATGTTTCCGGGGATACGGTGCTGGACCGCATCAGAGCTAACCTTGCAGGTTATTTTTGAGAGGTGCCCCTCTCAGCTAACGGCTGGTCTTAAGCCGCGCAGTCGACCCCACTCCGTCGAGCTTCGCTCGCAACCTCTCCCGGGGTAGAGGAAGGGCGCGAGCTTGGCCGGGCTGGTGCCTTCCTCTCCCTCCGGAGGGGGGAGAGGCGAGCGAAGCTCGACGGAGTGGGGGAAGCCCCCTCCAAAACCCGAAGCCGCTGGAAATCAGGCGCAACCGCGCGAATGCCAGGGTTAGCCTATGGCCATGGAGGCCAGGAAACAGCAGCTGCGGCGCGTTGACCTGGTCCTGCAGCGGCGATACGGATCGATGATCATCAGCTCACAAGGATTTCTCGCATGGTGCACTACGCTGAAGGACGGCCGCTTGGCGATCTGACGCTGCGCACTCTGGCCATGCCTTCGGATGCCAATGCGGCGGGCGACATTTTCGGCGGCTGGGTGATGGCGCAGATGGACCTGGCCTGCGGCATCCGCGCCGCCGAGCGCGCCAAGGGCCGCGTGGTGACGGCTGCCGTGAAAGAGATGTCGTTCGCCAAGCCGATGAAGATCGGCGACACGCTGTGCATCTACACCCATGTCGAGCGCGTCGGCCGCACCTCGATGACGCTCAAGGTCGAGGCCTGGGCGCAGCGTTACCTCGCCGACCTGATGGAGAAGGTCACCCATGCCGATTTCGTCATGGTGGCGCTGGATGGCGAAGGCAAGCCGAAAGCGGTTCCTGCCGAAGGCTGACGAAAGCCGAAAAATCAGAACCGCACTTGCATCGTGGCGCGGACGCCCTGATCGATTGCTTTCGTCCCGAACTGGCCGGAGTAGCTGATCCCCAGCGTGGTTCTGTCGGCGATCCGGAAATCGAGCCCGGCCCCGACGATGGCTGTATCCCTAGCGATCGGCACGCCGGCAATGGTGAACAGGTCGCCGCCGGCGAAGGCCATGTCCGCAGTCGGCGTGGTGTCGCCGAAGGCATGACGCCAGCCGACTGTACCCTGCGCGGTTGCCTGCACCCCGCCGAGGTCGAAGCCGGCCGAGGCACGCAAGCCGAGCGTGGTGAAGGTGGTCTCGGTGGTCGTGGCCACGGATGTGAGTGCGGCGGCGCCACCCTGTTCCGTGAAGCCGTCGGTGTGCAGGTTGACATAGGCGAGACTGGCGAAGGGCTCGAAGGCAGCCATGCCCGTCTCGACGCGATAGCCGGCCTCGCCGAAGACCTGCGCGGTGCCGGCGTCGTATTTCGCCGTCAGCGCATCGGCGAAGCCTGGAACGACGACGTTGCGGCTGGTGTCGATCCGGTTCCAGCTGTAGGCGACGCCGCCGCGCAGGCCCAGGCCGTCCCACTGTCCACCGCCATAAAGGCCGATGTGATAGGTGTCGCTGGAGCCGGAAGAGGCACGATCGTCGACGTCGAAACTGGCGTGGCTGTAGCCGGTCAGCAGGCCGACCCGCCAGGCGTCGCCGATGGCGGTGTCGCCGCCGGCGAGGAAGCCGCCGGTGGAGCGGTCGAGGCCGGCGGCATTGCCGTCGCCGCTCGCCGTGCCCCAGGAGCCGAAAGCTTGCCCCCACACGACGAAACGGCTGGTGTTAGCCTCGACCAGCTCCGGGCCGCCCTCGCCATAGGCCATCACTGGCATGGCGGGAGCGGCAACGTCGCCCATGGCCGCCCGGACTCGGGCGGTAGCGGCATCGGCGACGAAGCGGCTGTCCTCGATCAGCATCCCCTTGGCCGAGGCATGAACCTCGCCCGACGCGGCATCGAGCGCCAGGCGCGCGGCATCCTCGTCGGTCATCAGCAGCATGGCCCATGCAAGCGCATTGCCTTGGCCGAGCCGATCGAGGGCTCCGGCGGTCGCGATCTGGTTGCGGGTGATGGCGACGTTGGCGACCGCAACGTCGTTGCGCGCCAGGGTGAGGCTGATGTCGTTGCCGTCGCCGCCCTGGTAGTTGATGAGATGGTCGAGGAAGAGAAGGTCGTTGAGGTTGCCGACGGAGGCGAAGGTGCCGGCGACATCGGCCGCGCCATTGTTCTGGATGATCGTGTACGGCCCGTTGAGCAGGTTCCAGCTCTCGGCCGTCGCCGGTGTCAGGACCAGGTTGAGCGTCGCGCCTGATATGTCGACCGTGCCGCCGACGATCAATTTGTCGGCGCCGGACGGGGTCGCCTCGACCTCCAGGACGCCATGATTGACATAGTTGCCGCCGACCGTCTGCACCGATGGAATTGCCGACGCCATGCGTGCCGAGGATGGTGAGATTGCCGCCTATGGTTCCGATGCCGCCAAGGCGCGCGCCGGAATCGACCGTGACATCGCCGGCGAGGCTGGCTGTGCCATGGCTGGCGTCGCCCACCACCAGCGTTCCCATGTCGACGGTGGTCAGGCCCGCATAGCTGTTCTGTCCGTTGAGCGTCAGCTTGCCCGTGCCGGTCTTGGTCAGGGAGCCGTTTCCGGAAATGGTGCCGCCGATGACGTCGTCATGGCCGAGCGAGCCGAGCGAAAGCTGTGGCGCCAGCTGTGAATCGTCGATTTGTATGGCCCCGTCGCCCGACAGCGAGCCGACATCGAGCACGGAGTCCTGATCCCGGAAGCGCACCAGCACGCTGCCGCCGGCGCCGTTGAGGATGGTTGCGTTCGCCGCCTGCGAGGCCTGCTGGAAATCGAGCGTGCCGCCGGCCTCGTTGACCAGCGTTGCCGTTCCTCCGTCCGAATGTCCGTAAAAAGTGGTCGAGCCGCCATTCCGGTTGGTTATCGTGGCTTCTCCGGCGGAGGAAAATTCATTGCTCGAATAATCGTCGTCGAAGGTCGTCCTGCTGAAATAATACGGTATGCCCAGGCCGTCATTGACGATGGTCGCGTCGGCGGCGCTTGCCCCGTGAAGGCGACGAAGCCGCCGCCCTGGTTGGTGATGCTGGCCGTGCCGGCATCGGTTCCGGTGCCGAAATTGAGCCCGCCATAGCCGTCCTGCGCCAGGACGATGGTGGCCGCGCCGGCGGTCGCATTGCCCTGGAAGTTGAGGTCGCCCCGGCCGACGGTGATCGAGAGGTCCTGGGCGCTGACTGGATAGGCGGCGTCGTTGCCCGAGAAATAGAGCCTGGCCCATCCCCCGCTTCCGTTGGAGTTTATGGTGACCGGCCCGTCGCCGAGCGCACCTGTCGCCGCCGCGACAAGGCTGCCGCCGCGTACCGCCGTGCCGCCCGAATAGCTGTTGGCGCCGGTCAGCGTCAGCGTGCCGGAACTGGTCTTGGCGAGTTGTCCGTCACCCGAAACCACGCCGTCGAGGATGAGGTTCTTGCCGGCGCCGACATCGAAGGTGCCGCCGTTGGCGCCGAGGATTATCTGGCGTTCCAGCGTGAAGCTGACGGGATTGCCCGTCACCTGCAGCGCGCCGCCGTTCAAGGTCAGGGCGCCCGAGACATCGCCCAGCGCCCAGTCGCCGCCGATCCTCAATGTGCCGCCGTTGACGAAGGTGCCGCCCGAATAGGTGTTGGTGCCGGTGAGGACGACCGTGCCGGTGCCGGATTTGACCAGGGAGCCGGTCCCGCCGAGGAGCGCCGACACGGTGCCGTTGCTCAAGGCGAAGCTGCCGGCGGTGCTCAGAGTGCCGTTGCGCAATTCCCCGCCCGTCAGCGTGAAGCTGGTGGCGGTCTGCGTCGTGGCGCCGAGATCGAGGATGCCTTGCGTGACGGACCAGGCCATGACCGTGCCCGGTGTGCCGGAAATAGTCCAGGTGCCGGTGCCGGACTTTTCCAGGATGCCGAAGCCCTGATACTGGGCGGAAGAGCCCGCCGCGCCCAATTGTGAAAGATCGAAGGAACCGCCGACCGAACCGCCGAGGCCGAATGTGTCGGCCGCGCTGAAGGCCTCCACAGTGCCGCTGACCACCGAGCCGGCGTGCAGTTCCAGCGTATTGACGCCACCGGTGAACTGGATCGCATGAGCCTGGGGACCGTTGCCGTCGATCGAGAATCCACCGGCGATGGTGCCGCTGTTGGTCACGGTGAGGCCTGCCCCGGCAATGCCGATCCCGCCAGATCCGGCGCGGTAGCGTGGATCGCCATAGCCGCTGGCGCCCCCCGTGCCGCCCTGCACGGTGCCGCTGTTGTCGAT
>NZ_RZTF01000670.1:652-1806 GCF_004023175.1 Mesorhizobium sp. M7A.F.Ca.MR.362.00.0.0 | reverse complement strand
GCTTGCAAACAATGCCGAGCTTATCAGCCTCGTCGGCAAGTCGGCCGAGCAGGTCAACAACCAGATCAAGCAGATCACCCAGCTCGCCGAGCAAATCCAGAACCAGCTCAATATCTACAACAACCTGCTGCAGAACACCGCGCAGCTGCCCAACCATATCTGGGGCCAGGCCGAGAACGACCTGAAGAGCCTGCAGAACGTCGTAGCGCAAGGGCAGGGCGTCGCCTTTTCGATGGGCAATATCGATGACGTTTTGAAACAGCGCTTCCAGAGCTTCGCCGACATGAAGAGCAACCTGCCGGATGGCACAAGTTTTTCGTCGACCTACCAGAGCTGGTCAGACACCAACCGCGACACGATCGCCGGAACGCTGAAGGCAGCGAACCTCACCGCGGAGCAGTTCTCGAGCGAGGAATCCACCATGTCCTCGCTGCGCTCAATGTCGGAATCGGCCGACGGCCAGATGAAGGCGCTGCAGGTCGGCCATCAGATCGCCACCCAGCAGGTCGCGCAGATGCAGAAGCTGCGCGGGCTCGTCTCGCAGCAGATGACCATGATGGGCACGTGGTTCCAGTCCGAACAGGCGAGACAGGACCTCGCCGAGGCCCGCCGCGAGCAGTTCTTCAACGCGCCCAACCGCGATATCCGCAGCGGTCAGACGATGGAGCCCCGCTGGTGAGCCCGCGCCTTCTCATCGCCCTCGCGGTGTTCGTCGCCTTCGGCGCCGGCATGATGTTGTGGGTAGTCGTGCAACCGAACGCCACGACTGAAACGCCGGCGGCGGCGTCGAGCTCTGGTGCTGCGCGTCAAGAGCACCGGGAGCGCTTTTTCGGCGGCGATCCGGATCGCGATGTGCGCGGCGGGCAGGAAATGAAGCCGCGATGGTGATTGTCCGCCCCTCCCGCGCGTTTGAGGCGCTGTTCATCGTCATCGCCATCGTGCTGCTCGCGAGCGCGCCGGCGCTTGCACAGCAAGGTTCGGTCCTAACAACACTGGAGAACCAGGTCGTCACCGCCGCAAAGGGCTGGGAGACGACGGTCATGGACGCGGCACGCTCGCTGTTCTGGATTCTCGCCAGCATCGAAGTTGGGATCGCCGCGGTCTGGCTGGCGATTAACGCGGCCAGCCTCGACGCTTGGTTCGCCGAGCTGGTG
>NZ_RZTF01000670.1:0-642 GCF_004023175.1 Mesorhizobium sp. M7A.F.Ca.MR.362.00.0.0 | reverse complement strand
GGGTCATGTTCATCGGCCTCTTCGCCTTCATCCTCGATCAGGGACCGGCCTTCGCCAAGGCCGTGGTCGACAGCCTGTTCCAGATCGGCGCCGGCGGCGGCTCGGCTTCGCCGGCGAACATTTTTGATGCCGGCATTCGCGTTGCATCCAAGATGTCCGAGCAGGCGCAGTTCGGCCTGTTCGAGGACAACGCGCTCGCCATCGCCGCGGTCTTCGCAATGGTCGTTGTCGTCGTCTCCTTCTCTCTGGTGGCTGCGATCTTCGTGGCCGTCATGGTGGAGATGTATGTCGGGCTTCTGGCCGGGATGATCATGCTTGGACTGGGAGGCTCCTCCTACACCAAGGACTTCGCCGTCCGTTATCTGGTCTATGCCTTTTCCGTCGGCATGAAGTTGATGGCGCTGGTGATGATCGCCAAGATCGGCTCAGACATCCTGCTCGGCCTGGCCGAAGCGCCGACGGCGACCTCCGACCAGTTCATCACGACGCTCGCCATCGCAGGCATTTCGGTCGTCGTGTTCGTCATCGCCATGTACGTTCCCCCGATCGTGCAGGGGGTGGTCCAGGGCGCGTCGATCGCCGGCGGCATGGAAGCGATCCGGCACGGCGCGCAGGCCGCGACCTTCGCCGCCGGCGGTGCCT
>NZ_RZTF01000669.1:0-1817 GCF_004023175.1 Mesorhizobium sp. M7A.F.Ca.MR.362.00.0.0 | reverse complement strand
CCCGGCAGGGCAGAGGGGGGCGCTGTCCCGCCGGCATACGGAAAAGTCTTTGACTGCCTCGACCATGCATCACGCAGGCGCCGCATGAAAACCCCCATCGCCATCAAACCCGGCACCGTAGCCGCGATCTTCATCGACCTGCAGGAAGAGCACCGGCAGGACCCCCGCTACCTGGTCGACGGCTATGCCACAATCCTCGCCAACGTCCAGCGCCTGCAAGCGGCGGCGCGGCAAAACCATGTGCCGATCTACCACTGGGCCTACATCGTCGATCTCGACAGCCAGGACCGGCCGTTTCATCCGCTGGGTGAAGACGGCAAGTCGGCTTTTTCCGACAAGAGCGATCCGCTGACCGAGATCTGCCGTGAGGTGGCGCCGATCAACGGCGAGGCGCTGCTGATCAAGGCCGAGCCCAGCGCCTTCCGCACCGGGCCGGCCGCGCGCGACATCAAGTCTTCAGGCATCGAATGGTTGGTCATATCAGGTGTCTGGACCGAGGCCTGCATCGACGCGTCGGTCAAGGATGCGGTGGCCAAGGGCTTTCGCGTGCTGCTGGTCAAGGATGCCTGCGGCAGCGGCAGCGCGGCCATGCACCAGACCGGCATCCTCAACCTCGCCAACCGGCTCTATGGCGGCGCCGTCACCGATACCGATGGCGCCTGCCGGCTGCTGGCCGGCGAGACCGTCACCGCCTGGCAGGTCGAGGGCTCGGTGCCGCTGCGCTTCTCCTTCGACAACGCGGCCGCGCTCTACGCCGACCTATGACGCGCGGCCCCTACGAAACACGGCTCGACCCGGCCCTTTGGGCCTATATCGACGCCGTCAACGGCTGGTATCCGCCCGAAATCCTCGGCCTGCCGATCGACAAGCAGCGCGCCGTCTATGACCGTATGAGCCGCGCCTTCCACCAGGGCCGCCCGCCTGGCGTCAAGGCCAGCGATGGCCTGATCGCCGCCGCCGGCCGCGGCATCCCGATCCGCCGTTACCGGCTTGCCGGCAAGGCCGCCCAGGCGATGGTGATCTACTACCATGGCGGCGGCTTCATCCTCGGCGGGCTGGAAAGCCATGACGACATCTGCGCCGAGTTCTGCGCCGGCACCGGTTTCGACCTGCTGTCGGTCGACTACCGGCTGGCCCCGGAGCACGTCCACCCCGCCGCCTTCGACGATGCCGTCGCCGCTTTTGAATGGGCAGCCGCCACATCAGGCCTGCCGCTGGTGCTGTGCGGCGAAAGTGCGGGCGGCAACCTCGCCGCCGCCGTGGCGCAGGCGACGCGCCGCCATATCAGAGCTGCGGTCGGGCAAGTGCTGATCTATCCCGAACTCGGCGGCGACGAGACCGCAGGCTCCTATGTCGAACACGCCGAGGCGCCGCTGCTATCCGTGGCCGACATCGCCTTCTACCGCGACGTCCGCTCGGCCAGGCGGCAATCGCCCGACGACCCGACCTTCTCGCCGCTGCGCGACACCGATTTCTCCGGCCTGCCGCCGACGGTGATCGTCACGGCGCAATGCGACCCGCTGTCGTCGGATGGCGAGACCTACCGCGACCGCATTGTGGCCGCCGGCGGCAAGGCCTGGTGGCACGAGGAACCGAGGCTGGTGCACAGCTTCCTGCGCGCCCGAACGTCGGTGCCGGCGGCGGCGGAAGCGTTTGCGCGGATTGTCGGCGCGGTCGGCGCGCTGGGCCGAGGTGAGTGGCCGACGGTGGAACGCCAATCTCCCCCCTTGAGGGGGAGATGTCGCCGAAGGCGACAGAGGGGGTCGTCGCGCGTAGAGCGCTAGCATCATCTTTTTTAAAGTAGGAGGTCGCCTCCC